>SLPR01000279.1 GCA_007131895.1 Bacteroidales bacterium
AAACCAAAGGAAATCCCCATTATTAAACCGGCAAAGGCCACACCTGCAAAGGTCATTACGCTGAGAGACATCATAAACAGCATAGAAATGCCACTTAGAAGCATTCCAAAACTGTACAATCTGGACACATTGATTTTATTGAGCAAATATCCATTGATAAGAAAAGTAAAAGGGATACCTGTATAGACACAAAGCTGATAAACAGCAACCATGGCAGGATTATCAGCACTTCGCATAATGTAGGCACCCACAAAAATATCAATGATAGGTAGTACAAAAGCGTATATCATGTTGGTCATTAGCACAAGACGCATGAGTCTTGGCATAGACATAAAAAAGCGAAACTCTGTCAGTAACTTATTTTTCATTATTTCGGTTTTGAGAGGTCTGAGTATTTTTTCTGATTCAACTTAATGGGAATTATTATTTTAATGAAGCAAGAATTTCTTTTACAGAGAATTCTGCTCCGCAAATGACTTCGTCGCTGGCACCATAATAAATGGTGAGGGTATCACCATCCACGATATGCCCGTTGGTAAAAATGACATTGCCAAAAAATCCTGTTTTCTCATAGTCCATGATGGGTTCCATAATAGGGTCTTTGCTTCGTGCAAGCACTTTTGACGGGTCATTCTTATCCAGCAAAAGTGCCCCAAGACAGTAACGGTGCTCTTTATTGGCACCATGATAAATCTCCAGCCATCCCTGATCTGTTTCAATGGGAGCCGCACCTGCTCCTACCCTGGCACTGTCCCACATATTGTTGCGTGTAATGGCAATACATTTATGATTGCCCCAATGCAACAAGTCAGGTGACTCGGCAATCCAGATATAGTTCCCTCCCAGCTCGGGGCTGCTGGGGCGGTGAAGTGCGTAATATTTGCCATTGATCTTTCTTTCAAAAATGGCTGAGTCTTTATTATGAGGGGGGAAAATCATACCCCGCCGCTCAAAGGTTTTCCAGTCGCCTGTAAACATATACCCTACCCCTACTGCTATTTCGGATACTTTGGTATAGGTAAGATGAAAGCCGTCCTCCATTTCTGTAACACGACAATCTTCAATACCGAAAGATTCCAGGGCCCCTTCACCACCAATAAGCGGATAGGAGGAATCTTCGGTGAAGGTTTTACCATCTGTGCTGCTTACCAGTCGTAAATGGGAAAGTGTGGTGAGGTAGTTTTTTCCTTTCCAGGCAATGACCCTGGGATCGGCGGCATCCAGATCCGGGTCTTCTTTATCAAAACTGAGGATTTCAATTTTCCCTTCCGCATTAAAGATGGGCACTTTAATGGTGTGCTCATCTTGTTCTGTTCTTTCGGCAACACGACACAGCATCCAGGTTTTTCCATCAAAACGAAAAACGCCCGGGTTGAGCAGACATTCTATTTTCATACCTTCAATGCTGGGTTTAATATCAGCAGGACGCAGAATGGGGTTTTCTTGAAATCTTCGGGCCAAATCCATAGGTTCTGTTTTTTGTTTTTTAAATCGTCCGACAAATCTACTCATGGAATTCCGCAAACGTGTGCACTGGGTTTCCAAATTTGTGTATCCGGTTCTCAATTCCTTGCATTTATTTCATTTTTAAAGGTTTGCCTGAGTAATAAATATTGCAGGAGCGGGTGTTTTGTGAAAAATCATTGTTGAACTTTCCTTTATCCTTATCAGGAGCAACCTGCAAAATCCTGTTTGGATACCTGGTTAAAAAAGGGTATTTGAATGCGTGGATTTAAAATTATTGCTGTGCTGTAAAAGTCTTGATATTTAGCTTCGCTGCTATTTCGTGGTCTCCCTACAGTACCAATGACAGACAATGTAATTTTCTTAAATTGTGAATTTTAAATGTTCGTTTTTTAAATTTCTTTAAACCATGAATTTTTTCGATGCACCGGCAACAAAATGGGATCCTTGAAAACCGATAGTTTTCCGGCGCAAGTTTTCTAAGCTATACCAAAAACTACCATAATTCCGCCCTTAACAGGGCTATGCTTTCTAATTAAAAGATTGATAAATTTTTCCAATGTAGCAGAATTATTAAAAGCTTTTGTTTGGCATTTAAACTTTGTACAATGCGTCCCCCGGCCTTGGAATTTTTCCGGTAACAAGAAGCTGAATCTCTCAAGGCTATCCATCATGAGTCAATTTTTTTCAAATTTTGGTTGAGATTAACATACTTATCTACATCACCACAAAAGAGGCCGTAACCGCTGTATTGCCATCCGTAATGCGCAACACATACATCCCGGCAGAAAAACCCTGATCCAAAGCAATGGAAAAAACACCCTCAGCAGCATCTGAAACCTTTCCCTGCTTTACTACCCGTCCAAACAAATCTATGATTTGCCATTGAACAGGGGTATTAGCTGACCATCCGGTCCTGACAGCAAACTGCCTTCCCGATACCGGATTAGGAAACACCATCATCGCAGGCTTATTCAGGTCATGGATTTCTTCGGTAAACAAAGCCAGCTCCTCCATCACCTGCGAAGGACTCAGGGCAAAATCGAAAAAATTCAGCCGATTCATGGCCCCCTTGAAATTGAAATTGTTGTTGCCCGGCAGGTTTTGCCCCAGCACCGGCTGAACCGGAGACAGACCAATATTTCCCGAATGGCTTAGAAATGCATCCAGGCTGCCATCCAGCCACAGCTCCATATCCTCACCATCGTAATTGGCTACTACATGATACCACCTGCCGGATTCCAGCCGGGATTCGGTGTCAAGGTCCCTGATACCATTGGAAGTATTCAGGGTAAAACGCAATTGCCGATTACTTATGGAAATCTTATACCTGTTTTCCCAGCTACCATGTGATACCGGGTGCTGCTCATGCGTGGTATGTTCTGTAACATTGATAAAAACAGAAATACTCATGGCCTCTGTAAAGTTGAACAGCTCAGCAGCCGGCAGCAAAACATGGGCTGAAGTACCATTGAACAATGCTGCTGCACCATGCATGTTATTCTGGTCAGTAGTCCAGGTGAGTCCGCCACCGGCAATACCATCCAGCTGATTTCCGCTAAAATCATTCACGTTACCCCTTAGCGGATAAAATGCGATTCTCTCACCCTCTCCTTCTTCGGGAAACTCTCTTATCATTACCCTCACGCTATCGCTCAGGGAAAGCCCGTCAACCGTAGTTACTTCACACCTTATATAATAGTCTCCCACAACACCGGGGGCAGTATACACTACATTTTCTCCTTCACCCGTAAGTTCTCCCGCCTGTGCATGCCAGTCATAAGTAAGTGGTTCATCATAGTAATCCTCAGCAAGGCAATGCATTTCAATAAGCTCTTCCGGACGCACTTTTCGTGGATTTGCAATCAATTCGTGGATAACCGGAGGATAGGGAATTTTCTCCATTACCTTAATGGTAACCGCAATTGAGTCGGAAAGACCCGCCTGGTTGGTTACCCTGGTGGCAACAGTATAAACGCCGGGTTCTGCCGGAGCAGTAAAGCCTGCCTGTTCTTCCCCCGGAAAGTTTCCATCAGGCATATACCAGAAGTAGCTCAGAGGACTGTTCTGCGGGTCGGTGGCAGTGCAGAAAACCTGGGTTGAGCCACCTGTAACCACAACCGTATCTGCCGCTGCAAGCGCTTTGATGCGTGGGGGCAAATCACCCGTATCCTGGCCGTTATTAAAATCGATTATCACACCATCTGCCAGGGTAATTCTTCCTTCATGGGTGATTGCAGCACTTTGCGGAACCACCACAGGCATTACGACATTACCCGCAGCCACATTAACCATGGCTGTTCCCGTTTGATTCTGAAGCAAAAAGGTTTTACTGATTACATCATAAATCTTATGTGTTCCGGCAGGTAACTGAAGCTGGACAGAATGAGCAGACAAATGGGGATTGAAATAAAGCCAGGTAGGGAAAGCCTCCTGCCGGTAAAAATCAGTTTTCAGCAAATCGAGCTTCAGTATCCCTTCTACATTGGTCTTATGGGCAACAGCCGCCAGATATCCCACATGAGAAGAACCATACAACATCAGGTTGGTCTGAGCCCATCCTCCATCTATGGCATCGCCGGTCATGTAGGGGCTTTGCCCGTGCTTCACCTCACGAAGGGCTTCGTATCCTATAAAAGAAGAAGGATCATGGGCTTGCGACCATTCATAATTATCCTGCATGCTGGCTGGAAGGTAATTGGGATAAAACAGCCTGGAAGCATTGGCCATATTCAACACCCATTTGGCTATTGCCTTTGCAAAGCGATGATCGTAGCGTACCATGGGAACCAGTGCTGCAGCCTGCTGGTAGCCGTTCATCATAAAAGCATAGTCATTGCCATTGTCATTGGCTTCACCAATCAACCCATGACAGTCATAACCTCCCCAGTTCCCGCTGATAGCACCCCATCCGCGCAGTGCACCCCTGTCGAAAGCCCAGTTAAGCATTTTCTCGACATTATAAGAAGTCCCGATTTCAGCATTCATACGGGCAGCGGTATAAATACCATAAGGTAGCTGCAACTCATAGGAAGGATTGGACTGCCATCCATCCAGAAACTCCATCGACCATTCGGCACCTTTGAGAAATTCAGGGTTTCCTGTATCTACCCAGGCATGGTAAAGAATCCATGCCAGGGCCCCGGCCGCTTCGGGCTGTTTTACTCCCTGATCCAGAGGCTCCATTTCTGACATATTCCAGGCACGGTAATTCATATAAGGTACAGCCCAGGGTGTATCGGAGCCACCCATGGCGCGCACTGCACGCAGCCACTGATGAGCCAGTACAGGCAATTGCTCCTGAAAAACGGCAATATCAGGATAAAGATCCTTCAATTGCATAAAGAAAATATTGGGCATGGTTTCGTACCACCAGTCGTGGCCCGATTGGGTAGAGGGATGGTTGAGGTAAATATTCTCTGCCGGGCGGTTGTTGAAATAATCCTGAATCATCAGGGCCCAGTTTTCGTCAAACTGATCCGACTTGTCAATCCCAACCAATGTGGCTCCTACCACAGCCGGAATTACATTGATACCTTCCCCTGACGCAGGAAAATTGGTCCCTACGGCGGTATGCAGTCCAAAACTGGAAAACCCGGGGTAATTAACCGAGCCATCCCTGAAAAACACAAAAGGTTGATACTGTCCGGTAAGATTTATATCAAAAACCAGGGAGTCATATCCCATGGCAACATCCTGCCAGTCACGCATTTGATAGGGATTAGGCAAATCAGGCATCGTATTGATACGTGGAATACCAATCTGCTGGGCCTGGATCTGAAGACCCAATAAAAATATCAAAATTACCGTTGATACTTTTAGAAACCCACAAGAACCAAAATTCAGTAAAGCTACTCTCATATAGTCAATTTTATTAATAAAGGTACCTGATTTGAATTACCAACCTGTATACCCCGCTTTCACATTTGTCCACCCTGTTATCAAATACAGTTTCCGGAGCAAACCTACTTTCCTGAAATTCAACAGCGCCAAAATATGTATCCTGTTTTAAGCAATTCAGGCATGTAAACTCCGCAGGATTTTTTAAATTTACATAATCAATTCAGGCCCTGAATACGTATTCTTTTCTCAGGCATTTAAAGTCCTTTTCTCACCCTGCTATGAACCAACATTTAATTATATATTTTTTTCTGTTGTTTTTTTTCATAAAGAACCCAGCAAATGCGAGCCAGTCATTGTCTGCCTCTGAAAAGCAGGTATGGCGTTCAACCCAGATAATCAATGAGTATGGATTATCCAACAGTGCTGTCAATTCTATCTATCGCGACTCAAAAGGATATATGTGGTTTGGCACCTGGGATGGTCTTAACAGGTATGATGGCAAAAACATCAAGACATTTTATCCCGACATTTTCGACCAGCATGCCATCAGCAACAACATCATTCGCACTATGCTGGAAGATGAGAGCGATAATCTTTGGATAGTCACGGAAAGGGGCCTGAACCGCTATTCGCATGACCTTGAAAACTTCACCAGCTGGTTTACAGAGCACCCCGAATTGTCGTTGAAAGAGCAAAGCATCAAGGCACGAAAAGGATATGACGGAAACATTTGGGTAAGCGCATATGGATTGGGGTTGTTTCACTTTTCTCCCGTTGACGGAGAATTTCGCCAAATCTATTTACCGGGTTATGATAATGAAAACCTTCGACGGGTTTCGGACTTTTTCTTTGCTGAAAACCAATTATTTTTCATTGCAGATAACTCCCTGAATGTTTTTGATTTTGAAAAAAGCACTCCTGTTGTTACCATGAAAATACCCGACATCTGCCCTGATGCAGTTGCAGACAACTACAATGAGAGCTGGTTCTTTGCTTTGGACGACACACCACACCTGGCCTTAAGTTTTCGCAAAGGCGGGTTAGTAATGATCAACCTTGCTTCCATGGACGCACATACAATAAAGTTGTCTGAACCCGATTTTCAGGTAACAGAATTGCAACCCTCGGCCCAACAGAATTATTTATGGGCAGGAACAGACCAGGGAGGAGTTTATCACATTACACCCGCGGATAATTTCAGTGTTGTTTCTGCATTGCATCTTTTACCAGAAGTGGCAGACAAACGCGTTAAAATCTGGTCCATTCTTGAAACAGCGGAGGATATGCTTTGGATTGGTACCGATGGAGAAGGAATTTTTCGTACCATCATGAAACCCAAGCCATTTTTTCAGATAACACGCGGTGAAGCATCTGAACGACAACTCAACCACCAGATAGTGCGT
>SLPR01000228.1 GCA_007131895.1 Bacteroidales bacterium
CCTTACCTCCTGAGAGAGATTGAAAAATATTCTGTTTTTTAACATGCGAAAAACTGTACACCTCTGCTAACAGGGTTTTGATTTGTAAAAATCATCTGTTAATTGTTTTTTTGTATATTTACAGTATGAGATTAATTATAGCCAACAAGGTAATTAACAATTAAAAGCTTTGTAAAATGAAAGGACGTGCGCAAAAAATTCGACTGGGCATTTTTATTATGTTCAGCTCCTTGTTGCTTCTTGTACTCATAGGATTTTTTACTGCCAAACGACTGTTTGAAAAAACAGATGTATATTATGTGGCTTACCGTGATGTTTCAGTGAGTGGACTGGAGGTGGGTAGTCCTGTGAAATATATGGGAATCAATGTAGGAAGTATTTCTAATATTAAGATTGATCCCGATGACGTGAACCAGATTATCGTCAGACTGTCTCTCAAAGAAAATACACCCATAAAAGAGGACGCAACGGCAGATATTATTTCTTTGGGTATAACCGGGTTAAAGGCCATTGAGATCCGGGGAGGGACCCAGGAGGCAGATTTTCTGGAGGAAGAAGAATTTATCACCCAGGGAACTTCCCTGGTGGAGGATATCAGCGGACAGGCAGAGGTGATTGCCTTTAAAGTGGAAGAGGTTCTCAATAATCTCATTGACTTTAGCAGGCCCGAGAACCTGGAGCGTTTTACGGAAGCTGTGGAGAACATCTCCCGGCTTTCCACTAATGCTCAGCAGTCTTTTGATCTTATAACCGAAGTCGTTGCTGAGAACAGACAAGATTTGCGGCAATCTATCCTTTTTGCCAATTCACTTACCGGAAGACTCGACTCTACTGCATTGGATTTTATGGCGGCAAGCAGTAGAATCAACGAGCTGATGCAGGGTGATACCATTGGTGAAATTCTTGGTAATATCCGTGACATTTCTGTTACGCTGCGGGAAACAGATCTGAACAGCCTGATTGAAAACCTTGCCAGCACCGCAGCGCAGACACAACAAATGCTAGTGAAAATTGACAGCGATATTGAACGGGGGAGCAAAGATCTGGGAGATAATATGTTGTTGCTGAAACATACCCTGAAGAACCTGGAAGAGGCCTCGCGGAAAATCAATACGGATCCTTCTGTACTCATCCGTGGGCAAAGAGCCAGAGATATTCCCGACAGAAGGTTGCAGTAAAGCATCCATTGTTTGGTTGAAAAAGGCGGTTGTTGTTTCAGTATTGTGAAAAAGCAACTGTTTTGCTGAAGGTTAATGAATGATACATGGTAATTAACTTAAAAAGACTCTAGTATGCTCACAAGAAAAACAATACTCATACTCATGGTTTCCACCCTGGTGCTGACCGGATGTCGCAGCAGCAAGCCTGTTACACCCAGTTTTTTTCTGGTGGAATATCCTTCGGATCCTCCACCAACCGATACAGTGAAGGTGTTGCCCTATGTGCTGGAATTAGCCGAAGTAAATGTGAACCCGGCTTACGCATCCCCACAGATTGCTGTCAGAGAAGGTGAGCAGGAGCTGCAGTACTTTGTAAACAATCAGTGGGCTGTAAGACCCGCCCAGAGCTTTGCTGGTTTTATTGAACAGTATTTTGCCGACAACAGGGTCTTTACACAAACCCAAACCCGGTTCTGGAACCTGCAGCCCGATTACCGGTTGCAAACTATCGTGCATAACCTGGAGATTCTGAGAGACCGAAGAGATTTCTATGCACGCCTGCATCTGGAATTCCGGCTTGAAACTGCCGATGGAGAACTCATCGAAAGGTATGTAAAGGACAACCGCAGATTGCTGGAGTCCAGAGATCTGAACTTGTTTACTGTGGCTGTAAATAATATCTTATTTGAAGAACTGAATTATTTTACGGGCAAAATATACTTCGGGCTCTCACCTGCAGAATAAAAGCCATGGCTTTATCTGGAAATTCCCGACTCTGCAGGCCCCCCCCTGGTATTTTATCCTCAATCTCACAACCCGGAAATAATCTACTATCAAATGGTTTTCTCATGAAGAAGAAATCTGTATCCAGTGATATAATCCTTAAAAATGGTACAAAGTATCGTTTGGATAACCAAACACTTTTTCTTTCCGGAGAATTGATGCTCCCTGTCGTGCCCGAGTTTATACGTAAGGTTTTGAAAAGGATTAAGTTACAAAAATCCGGCGACTTTGTTGTTAATCTTGACCAGTTGGATAATATCGACAGTGCAGGCGTTACTTCCCTGTTTTATGTGAAAAGAAAACTCGGGGATGCAGGATTCCGGCTGAGAATGGAAGGGGGAAACGAGACAATTGTAAAAAAGTTGGAATTATTTAAACCGGAAAAATTCGACGAACTTCCGCCAGAGGCCAAAATCGGATTTTTTGAATTGGTGGGTACCGGGGTGTATGATTTTTTTACTTCTTATTTTTATGGGTTTATTCAACTGGCAGCCAATATTTTCTATTTTGCTGTGGCTGACCTGTTCAGGAAAAAAGTAAGGCGGAAAGGAGAGTTTGCCAACCAGGCAGTGCTGATTGGGGTCAATGCAGTTCTGATTGTAGTATTTATGTCTTTTGTAATCGGTCTGGTGCTGGCGCTTCAATCAGCACAGCAGCTCAGAAACTTTGGAGCCAATATTTTTATCGTTGATCTGGTGGTGATAGGTATGATGAGCCAGATGGCCCCCTTAATTACCGCTATCCTGATAGCAGGGCGCAGCGGTTCTTCCATAGCCGCAGAAATTGCTACCATGAAGGTTACCTCTGAGCTTGATGCCCTTAAAACCATGGGGCTCGAACCCATTCGTTTTGTGGTGGTTCCCAAGCTTTATGCCAGTTTGCTTACCATGCCATTTCTTATTGTACTTGCCAATGTGTCGGGTATTGCAGGAGGAGGAGTTGCAGCCTATTTTTATCTGGATATAACCCCTGAAATATTTATCAATCGCATGGGGGATGTAATGAGGAACAAGGATTTGATAACTGCTTTTGTAAAAAGCCAGGTGTACGCCAGTCTGATTGTGCTCACCGGAAGTTTTTATGGCTTCAGGGTGGTAAGAGGTGCAGAAGGGGTTGGAATATCAACCACCTCGGCTGTAGTAGTTGGCATATCGCTGGTTATTGTTGCAGACAGTATTCTTGGCTTATTGTTTTATTAAATTATGAATATGGACAAAGAGAAGGTTATAGAAGTAAGGAATCTGGCAGCCTCATTCGGTGATACCGTGGTTTTGTCCGATGTTTCGTTTTCTGCTTACAAGGGTGAAGTGACAATTATTCTGGGCTCCAGTGGCTCGGGAAAATCTACTCTGCTGAAGCATATCCTGGGCTTATATGAGACAGAAAAGGGAGAAATTCGTATTTTTGGAGAAGATGCTTTAGGGCTTGATGAAGACCAGCAGCTGCATATGTATATGCGGATGGGTGTTTTTTATCAAAATGGGGCTTTGCTTAACTCTATGACTGTGGGTGAGAATGTGGCCCTTCCCCTCAAACAACATACTTCATTGCCCGATGACCTTGTTGATGATATTGTAAATATAAAACTTGGCCTCGTAAATCTTGAATATGCCATCAACAAATTTCCATCAGAACTCAGTGGAGGAATGCTCAAAAGAGCTGCCCTGGCAAGAGCCATAGCCCTGGATCCTCCCATTCTCTTTTTCGATGAACCGGGGGCTGGCCTGGACCCCATTTCCCTTGAATCTCTTGACAGGCTGATTATTGATCTCAAAGAACAGCTGGGTATGTCTATTGTTATGGTTACCCATGAGGTGCCCAGCATCCTGAGAATTGCCAACCGAATCATCTACCTCGATAAAGGATCTGTTGTATTTGAAGGAACATTGAAAGAGGCTCTCAAATGTGACGTGGAATCCGTGAGGCAGTTTTTCTCCCTTCTTGACGATGTAGATAAGGCAAAGCAGGCCTGAAAGCGCAACGTTCTGTTATTTTTCCTCCAACCGCAGTTTTTTATTCTTCTCTCCATTGGGCGAAGTAATCCTTACAATGTAGATGCCCTGCACCAGACCCGGTTGAAATGAATGATTACCAGCTGGAATGTTTTGCTTTTGCCATACACTTCTTCCCATTACGTCGAACATTTCAAGCCGGGCTTTGGGTTCACCGGATTGAAAATGGAAAGTTTGGTTGTGAGTATATGCTTCAACGTTAAGCCTCTGCGGTGTTTCCACGTTTGTATGCTGTTCCGTAAAAACAGCCTGTAATATCTTGTTTTCGTGCATAACCAGTGTGTTGGTGCTGTTGTCACTGAAAAGCTCCCCGTTTACAAGCCATTTGCTGAAATACCAACCCTCTTCGGGAATGGCCGACAAGTGTACCTGGCTTCCAACGGGATAAAGCCGCGAACCCTGCTCAAGGTTAATGCTCCCAATGCCTGCAGAGGGTTGCACACTGAGCTGGAAATTGTTTTCCCCGGCCAGATACTTCCAAAGCATGTTGTTGGGAATATCTCCTCCTGACGCCGGGGCTTCTCCTTCTGCCCAGGCAATATCATCGCCTCCCTTCATTACGTATATGACGTTTCCGGAATATACCATCCCTCCGCCATCGTCCCAGCCACCCCACCGGTTATAGGGAGCCTTTTCCATTGATTCCCAGGTGTTGGTGGGAATATGATAGCGCATGAGCTCACGTTTCTGGCTTTGCCCCGTGTCCCAGCTTTGTTCCTGGTAGGCGCCGGGGCTGTGATAAATATATTTATATCCATCCCACACCAGGGCTGAGCCATCATCAGCCCCAAACTGGTGGTCTGCCATGTTTTCCCATTGTTGGGTCTGCAGTCCGTATCTCCAGAATTCTGCATGGGTATAGTTCCCGGAGGGGGTTATGCCAAACTGCACGTAAAGGTAATCCTGGTCAGTGCCTGCTTCTTCTCCTCTTACCCAAACCGCGGCATTTCCCGGCCCCTGAAGGTGAGGGAGTTCTCCCATATCTTCCCATATATTTGCTGTGATACTATATCGATACCAGTCATAATTTGCATAGCCGTAGCCTGACCCGGGAAAAAGGTATATGAAGTCTTCATCGGTATAAACCATCACAGCTCCGTTGCGGGGGTAATTCTGAAAATTATCGCCGTAGTATTGATTCCCAAGGTCTTCGCGCCAGGGGATCTGATGGGCAAGATCGTTTTCCCAAAGGTTGTTTTCAATGCAATATCGGGCAAGCCAGGTTCGCTGTCCGGTCCATCTTCCTTTGATGATATAAATGGCATCCTTACCCTGTGGTGTTTTTCCATAGGCAGTGCTCAATCCGTAATCACTTCCAAAGGGCGCATCAGGGAGTTTGCTCCAGGAATCAGTGGGTATGTCGTATTCATAAAAGTCTGTCAGGGAGGAGTAGTTCGTTGTTCCGGGTTCACCACCGTAAGCAGCCCACAAGTACACCTTATCGCCTGCTGCTGCCAGTCGCATGCCGTTTTTCTCTCCCACACCTACAGGAGCATCCGAAGGAGAGGTGGTCCAGTTTACGGAGGGTGCTTTGGTAATAGTATAGTTGGTGTCCTGATTTCCCAATGTAAGCTCAGTGTGGTAGTCAAGATAGTTATGACGGTATGAGACCAGTTGATAAGTGCCCGAGGGAAGGGTAAATTCAACTTTGCCCTTGTCGTTGGTTATCTCCATCAGGGCCGGATTGTCGTTAAGGATAACCACTGCATTTTCGATGGGGTATCCCGATCGATCTTCTAAGGTAAGAGCAAAAGTTTGTAAGGGTTGAGCCGCATGCAGGGGGGGGTGTGAGAGTACTGAAGGGCTTTCACAACAAAGGACAATAAGGAGAGCCAAAAACAGAGAAAGGCCGGCAGGCATTGACTTCCGGCAACAAAGGCTAAATGTCATGGGGTACGTGTTAGTGTGGTGCTGTTATTATCCTTTTAGTTCTGGCAATTGATAACATGTCAAAACCAGCCTAAAGGGTTGATGTGACAAAAGTAGGATATAGTTTCCGGATTACCTTCCGTATTTCTCCGGTTTTTTACGGGTAAATTAACGGGTATAAGAGAGTTTAAACCTCCTTCAGCCGCAAGCTCAAAAAGATTGGCAGCAAAAGCAGGCCCGCATAAACCATCAACATCACTGATTTGCCAAAGTAACCGGCGATTATTCCCAATGTTGCGGCCACCAGCGTGAATAACCCAATGGCAGTATTGGACAATGATACATAGAGTGAACGGTTGTTGTCCGGGGCTTACAAGTTGTTCTGCCAGCTTGGTGGAGGCACCATTGAAAACATTGCAAAAGAAATTGCCGGGAACTTCTTTGCACGCTTCCTCTGAAATGGCTTTACAGGAGCGTTCTTCTCCTTCGTCAGTAATCAAGGAGTAGGCTTTGTCAATGCCCTGTTTTATCATAGTGAGGTTATTTAACTTTTTCTTAACAGCAGTTCCGGATATTTGTTTAAAAAGTCCTTTTGCCGGAATGGATTTCCCCTGCAAACATACACAAAAAATGACTGCGTAGATCTGCCCGCTTTGAGCTCACAACCTGTCTGCAGGTTTCTGATGGAGTGGAATCCATCGGCTGTTCAGATAGGGTAATGGCTGTATGGCAAATTGTACGCAGTCTGTCGGATTAAATAAATACCGCTGCTATTTCACTACAAACTTTTGCTCATATTCTCCTGCTTTGAGGATGTAAATCCCGGCGGGGAACTGTGACACATTGATTTCAAGTTCATTGTCATTCACACTTCTGATAAAAACTTCCCTGCCATTGGTTACAATAATGGTCTGATCAGGAAGCTCATAAACGCCTCTCAGGCCGCCAACAATGCCATAATAGCCCAGCTGAACACCCTGTGAGTTATATTCATATACCCCGGCAGGAGATGAGAAGTTGGCAACCAGGATGTTACCGTTGCCCAGCATATGCATTTGCTCAGGAAATGACAGGTCCGACACAAACATTTCAATAAATTCTCCGTCGGCATTGTATCTGTGTATCCCGGAAGAGCCATTGGCACTTACCAGGTAATCGTTAAAATCGGGCCTGTACAATATATCCCCACGGGCCGTTATCGGAAAAACCTATTCCAACCATAAATATACAATGAGATTGTATTGAATGCAAGTAAAATCGTAAAATAATTAAGATTTAACCTTTTCATTAATCCACTAATGGGCTGAAAGTATTGTTATTTGCAGATATTGGGAGTTATTACCGGTTTTTTTTTCCTCTCCATAATCCAACTCATATTTCTTACCTTTGATTTTTTGGAAATTACCCGGTGCTCACTGGTCGTTGAGCTTGTCGAAACGACTTCTGATTGTAGCCCGGATACCCGCTTCGACAGGCTCAGCGTCCGGATAAGATCAGGCTTTTGAGAAAGCCTCTTTTTGACACTATATCAAAGAATAAAAAAATGATAGCTACAAAGTTGCGCATAATCACAAAATCTAAAACCTACCTGTATGATCATTCGTAAATCTGCTGCAGAAACCCGCAGCCATCAAGATACTGTTATATACCTGCTCAAGGAGTTGAGTGGGTTGACCCAAACTCCCCTCACCCCTGAGGAGCAGGAATATATCCGTACACGCTTTAAGCCCGAAACCAGGGATGTTTTTGTTTTCAACAGACTCTCCCATTTCGTGTATGTACAATTGTGTCCCGTCAATAAGGATTATAGAGCACTGGAGTATTTGCGCAAAGCAGGAGACAAGGCCGTACAGTTTTTCCGGAAGGAAAAGCAACACGCTGCAGTGCTTATCCCTTCAGAAGTTTCGCCGGAAAAAGTGCTCGCCTATGCCGAAGGGGTTGCCCTTGGGGCATATGAGTTTCTGAAGCACAAAAAATCCGGTGATGACAAAGTGATTTTCAGTGAGTTAAATATTGATGATGCAGCAATTTCGGAGATGGAACTTGCAAATCTTCAGAATCTTGTAAAAAGCTGCTATCTGACAAGGGATATGGTCAATGAGCCTGTAAATGTAATGGATACCCTCAGTTTTTCCCGTTTAATGGCAGACTGTTGCAGGGAGGCTGGTGCGAAAGTTACGGTCATGAATCAGAAGGAGATTGAGGCGCACGGCATGGAAGGGTTGCTGACTGTAAACAAGGGGAGCAAATCGGAACCTGCTTTTACTGTTATTGAATGGAAGCCTGACGATGCCTCCAATGATCGCCCGCTGGTGCTGGTGGGCAAAGGGCTGGTATTTGATACAGGGGGTATCAACCTGAAGCCCGGTTCCGGTCTGGATGCCATGAAAAGTGATATGGCCGGAGGGGCTGCTGTATTCGGCACACTCTATGCACTGGCATTGAATCAGATTCCGGTACATGTAGTAGGGCTAATCCCTGTTACAGACAACCGTCCTGGTGAAAATGCCATGGTGCCCGGAGATATTATCAGGATGGGTAACGGAAAAACTGTCGAGATCATCAATACCGATGCCGAAGGACGCCTGATCCTGGCTGATGCCCTGCTCTTTGCCCAAAAATTCAACCCATTGCTGGTCATTGATATTGCCACACTTACCGGGGCAGCTTCGGTCGCCCTTGGCCGTTTTGGAATGGCGGGTGTGCATCAGGATGCCGCCGCCGCAATGGCTGCCATCATTCAGTCAGGGCAGGAAGTGTATGAGCGCATTGTGGAATTTCCCTTCTGGGAAGAATATGACAATGAAATACATTCAGATGTGGCTGACTTGCGAAACATTGGAAAGAATCGTGGCGGAGGGGTAATTACAGCCGGTAAATTCCTTGCAGCATTTACCGCTTATCCATGGATCCACCTGGATATTGCTCCCGTAGCATTCATGGATGGCCGCGAGTCTTACCGGGGAAAAGGAGCTACTGCCGCAGGTGTGCGGCTGTTGCACCATTTTGTGGAAAGCAAAAAATGGTTAGGTGTGGAATCGGCTGACAAGTGATTTCCGGGCTCAAGGGTTTAACAGCTTAATGGGTATTTAATCATTCGCTACTTTCTGAATTATTGTAACTTTGCTCCATAAACATAACTTTCTTTTAACAATGGAAAACGAAAACAATTATCCCCTCGAAAAAATAAAACCCTTGCGTATAGGAATCACTCATGGTGATGTAAACAGCATCAGCTATGAAGTCATTCTGAAGAGTCTTCAGGATTCGCGTATTTTTGAGTATTTTACCCCTGTATTGTATGGAAGTTCCAAAGTGGCTTCCTATCATCGCAAGGCGTTGAACATGAATGACATGGCGTTCAATGTGATTCGCTCGGCTAACCAGGCTCTGGAAGATAAGCTCAACCTTGTGAATGTGGTAACCCAGGAGATCAAAGTAGAGCTGGGGCAGAGTACCGATGTGGCGGGTAAAGCTGCATGGCTGGCACTGGAAGCTGCAACGGTTGATCTTGCGCAGGGTCACATTGATGCCCTGGTTACAGGTCCTATCAACAAACAGAATATCCAAAGCAAAGATTTTAACTTTCCCGGGCACACAGAGTATCTGGCAGGCAAGTTCAATACCAGAGACGTCCTGATGCTGATGGTGAGCGATACTATGCGTATCGGTGTCATTACCGGACACGTAGCATTGCGCGAAGTGCCGGGCATGATAACCGAAGAACTGCTGTTGAAGAAGATGCGCATTATGCACAATTCTCTTATTCGCGACTTTGGCCTGCGCAAACCCAAAATTGCCATCATGGGGCTCAATCCCCACGCCGGCGACAAAGGTATTCTGGGCATAGAGGAAGAAACCGTTATTATTCCCGCCATCCAGAAAGCTTTTGATGAAGGGATTCTTGCTTTTGGTCCTTATCCTGCCGACGGCTTTTTTGGATCCTCTGCCCTGAAAGAGTTTGATGGCGTTCTGGCCATGTTTCATGATCAGGGGCTTATCCCATTCAAAAGCATGGCTTTTCAGTCTGGGGTTAACTTCACCGCAGGTTTGCCAAAAATCAGAACCTCTCCTGCCCACGGCACAGCCTTTGAGCTGGCAGGCAAAAACATTGCTTCCCCCGAATCTTTCAGAGACGCTATTTACCTGGCCATTGATGTGTATCGCAACCGAGAGCTCTATGATGAGATTACGGCCAACCCGCTGAAATTCTCTTCCCTGGAAGCTGATAGCGATGCCGATAAAAATGCGCTGAAATCGCTCAAAGACGATTCGGACGATACCTTATTGCTGTAAAATTCGCTGCCATGGCCCAACTCTATTCACCCAAAGAGCTGGCAACCCTTATGCAGGGTCAACTGCACGGGCAGTGCCCCGAGAATCTTTTAATCTCTTTCCTGCTTAACGATAGCCGGCGTATCTCTTTTGCCGGTTCTTCGGTCTTTTTTGCACTGAAAACAGCAAAAAATGACGGACACCTTTTTATCGAAGAACTGCTGCAAAAAGGGGTGAAATGTTTTGTGGTTTCTTCACTACCCAAGGCTAAAAGTATGCAGAATTCTGCCTGTTTCATCCTTGTGGATGACACGCTGGAAGCATTGCAAAAACTGGCTGCTTCACACCGAAACCAGTTTGATTGTCCGGTAGTGGGCATTACAGGCAGCAACGGAAAAACCATCGTCAAGGAGTGGCTTACCCAGCTGCTGGCACCCGATTGTAATATTGTAAAAAACCCAAGAAGCTACAACTCCCAGGTGGGAGTTCCCCTATCGGTATGGAATATGGACGCTTCCCATCAGTTGGCTGTCTTTGAGGCCGGCATATCCCGACAGGGAGAAATGGAAAAGCTTGCCGCAATCATTCGGCCCACGGTAGGGATTTTTACCAATATCGGACCCGCTCATGATGAAGGGTTCCCTGATACCGAAACCAAGATAATGGAAAAGTTGCGGTTGTTTGAAAACTGCAGCATGCTGGTATTCAACAGCGACCAGAAAAAGGTGAAACGGTGCATATACTCCTGGGCTAAAGCCCATCCTGATGTACAGCTTTTTTCATGGGGCCACAACGAAGACGATGACCTGATAGTGTTGGGTGCCGGCTCACATGACAGTTTTCAGATGATCGAAGTTGAATTTGAGGGTGAGGTATATCCCTTCCATACCCCTTTTGCCGACAAGGCTTCAGTGGAAAATCTTCTGCATTGCATCGCCTTTATCTTTTCTTTCGACCTGTACCATTTCGAACTGCCAGAACGAACCGGAAGATTGTCTTCTGTTGCTATGCGCATGGAGATGAAGCACGCCGTCAACAACTGTTTTCTTATCAATGATGCTTACAGCTCTGATATATTATCCCTGGATGTTTCCCTCGATTTCCTCACTGCCCAGTCCAGGCAAAGAGTAAAAGTTCTCATCCTTTCCGACATATTGCAATCAGGTTTACCGCCCGATGAACTTTACAGGAAGGTAGCCCGCATGGTCAAGCAGAAAGACATAGAGCTGCTTATTGGTATCGGAGAGGAGATATCTGCCCATCAGAAGCGCTTTGCAGGTATTTCATGCCAGTTTTTTTCAAGTACAGAGAGTTTTCTGGAGGATTTTGACTTCAGTATCCTTCGTGGGATGGGCATTCTGCTCAAAGGGGCACGGGATTTTGGGTTTGAGCGCATAAGCAATAAACTTCAGCTCAGGGATCATCAAACCGTATTGGAAATCAACCTGGATGCGCTGATACATAATCTCAACGTTTACAGGGGAATGCTTAAGCCTGGTACAAGGGTCATGGCCATGGTGAAAGCTTTTTCCTATGGCAGTGGCAGCTTTGAAATTGCCAACCTGCTGCAGTTTCACAGGGTGGATTGTCTTGCAGTGGCTTTTGCCGACGAGGGCAATGAACTTCGCAGTGCAGGTATCAGCCTGCCCATTGTGGTGTTGAATCCCGAACTGCACAACCTGGACATTTTGTTTCGATACAACCTGGAGCCAGAGATTTACTCCCTGCAACTTCTGCAAAGGCTGGCAAACGAAGTAACACGGTTTCCCTTTTTAACCCCGGAAAGTCCTTTTCCCGTTCATATCAAGCTGGATACCGGCATGCACAGGCTCGGATTCATGGAAAGTGAGCTGGATGAAATGCTCAGATTATTAAAGAACACCCCGGCTTTAAGGGTTGAATCAGTATTTTCGCACCTGGCAGCCAGTGACAGGCCCGAGTTTGATGCTTTCAGCCGCGAGCAACTGGACGTATTTGAGCGAATGACGCAGAAGTTGGAACAAGCACTGGGGTACAGTTTTCTGCGACACATGGCCAACTCTGCGGCCATCAGTCGTTTTCCCGAGGCGCATTTTGATATGGTAAGGGTAGGAATTGGTCTCTATGGAGTGGATGGTTCGCCTCAAACTGCAAAGCTGCTGCAAAATGTTACCACCTTTAAATCAGTGATTTCGCAAATCAAAGATCTTCCATCAGGAGAATCGGTGGGTTACAACAGGGCAGCCATTCTGACACGTAATACGCGCATCGCAATCGTTCCGGTTGGGTATGCCGACGGGCTGAACAGAAAGCTTGGCAACGGAAAGGGTTACATGCTGGTGAATGGTAAAAAAGC
The DNA here is from genome assembly GCA_007131895.1 of Bacteroidales bacterium. Taxonomy (GTDB): domain Bacteria; phylum Bacteroidota; class Bacteroidia; order Bacteroidales; family UBA7960; genus SKVR01. The sequence goes on from SLPR01000228.1 coordinate 12,435, forward strand.
TCCTATCCTGGGTAATATCTCCATGGATATGTGCTGCCTGGATGTTACAGAAATGGACGTGGAAGAAGGAGATGAAGTGATTATTTTTGGAGAACATCTGCCGGTACATACTCTTGCACAAAACCTTGAAACCATTCCCTACGAAATTTTTACCAGCATACCCCCACGGGTGAAAAGGGTTTATTTCAGTGAGTAAAAAAACCTGCCTGTTGTAAAACTAAAAAGGCTATTTTTGCTTTTCCTACAGGGAAGTTCATCTGATTGCAACTCTATAGATTGTTTTAAAACATAAACTTTAATTTTATGAAGAAAATCATTAATACCGTAAAAGCTCCCAAGCCCATAGGCCCTTACAACCAGGCCATCATGTCGAACAATACGCTGTATGTGTCAGGACAAATACCCATGAATCCGGCGACATCTGAGCTGGTGAAAGGTGATGTGCAGGAACAAACCCGCATGGTAATGGAAAATCTCAAGGCCATTTTGAAGGAAGCAGGAATGGATTTCGGCGATGTGGTGAAGTGCAGTATTTTTATTTCTGACATGAAAGATTTTCCCACCATCAACGAGGTGTATGGAAAGTATTTCACAGAAGAAGCCCCAGCCCGCGAAACAGTGCAGGTGGCCGGTCTTCCCCTGGGAGTGGATGTGGAAATCAGTTGTATCGCCGTTATTTAATAAGCTTTTCTCATTTTTATTTATGATTATCCGCAACATTGCAAGTATATTTTTTTGTTCTTTCATAAAGTGCCAAAATGGGTTTAAATCTCCTTGTTTGTGGCAACATCTTTTCCGTTCCGCTAAACGGAACGGCAATAGATACCGTTTACTGCTCCCATCCAATGCCGTCAGTTTTAACTGACGGATTTGAAAGTCTGATAGAACAGTGGGCTTCAGGCCCATTGTAATATTATGGTAAGATTGTGGATAATCCGATTTTTATTTTACTAATTCTATAAGGGCGTAACCACAGTTATAACTGTGACCGCTGTTGTATTTTTTCAATCTTATCTCTCATGCGAAAATCCTTTCTTACTTTTATCGTTGTAATCCTTTCCGTTGCCTTTGTAAAGGCAGTGGAAGGAATGTGGCTCCCTTCGCTGATTCATAAAAACATCGAAGAGATGCAGGCCATGGGGCTTGAAATCTCAGCCGAAGATTTGTACAGTGAAGACGGAGCAAGTCTGAAAGATGCCATAGTACGGTTTGGTCGCGGTTGCACAGGTGCCTTTATTTCAGGGCAGGGGCTGCTGATAACGAATCACCATTGCGGATACGGACAGATTCAGCGGCACAGTAGTGTGGAAAATGATTATCTGACCGAAGGGTTCTGGGCTTCCAAAGCTGACGAGGAGCTCCCCAATGAAGGACTTACTGTTACCCTGCTTGTCAGGATGGAAGATATAACCCAACGCGTGCTGGAGGCAACAGAACCCGGGATGGATGAACTTCGTTTTCAGGAAGCAGTGTCGAAAGCATCCCGCGAAATAGCCGATGAGGCCAAAGAGGATGGTTTGTATGAAGCGCAGGTAAATCCCTTTTATTTCGGAAACGAATATTATCTGTTTGTTTATAAGGTTTACCGGGATGTGAGAATGGTGGGTGCGCCTCCTTCTTCCATCGGAAAATTTGGTGGCGACACCGATAACTGGATGTGGCCCCGTCATACCGGCGATTTTATGCTCTTCAGGGTGTATGCTGATGGTAACAACCAGCCTGCCGATTACAGTCCCGATAACGTGCCTTACCAGCCTGAAAAGTTTTTCCCGGTTTCTGCCAGAACCCTCGAACCACATGATTTTACCATGGTGTATGGCTTCCCCGGGCGCACCAACCGCTACCTTACCTCCGATGCCGTGCAATTTATCATGGAGCAGGAAAATCCCATGGGCATAAAGCTACGCACCGATATCCTCCAGATTTATGATCAGCACATGGCTTCCAGTGATAGGGTAAGGATACAATATGCCAGTAAACATGCAGGAGTCGCCAATGCCTGGAAGCGGTGGATAGGAGAAAACCGCGGATTGAACAGGCTCTCTGCCATTGAGGTGAAGAAAGCGTATGAACAGGAGTTTGAGCAGTGGATTCAGGAGAACCCTTCGCAGGGTCAGATATACGAAGACCTCTTAACGGAGTTTCAAAATACCTACCTGATTTACCATCCCCTGCGTTATTCTTTCCGGTTGTATTTTGAGGCAGGTCGGAATGTGGAAATCAACCGTTTTGCCCAGCAGTTTATGCGACTTGTATCACTCAGCCGTCAGAAAGATGTAGCCGAAGATGTGCTGCAGGCAGAGCTGGAGCAGGTAAAAGATGCTGCAAGGCGGTTTTTCAGGGATTATCATGCTCCCCTGGATCAGCAGGTGCTCGCATCCCTCACGCGTCATTATATCGAACTTTCACAACCCGGTATGTTGCCCCTGGAGCTGGAAGAGGTAAGAAAAAAGTATGGAACCGATACCGAAAAGTTTGCCCGGGATATTTTTTCCCGTTCCATGTTCGTGTCGGAAGAGAAAACCATGAAGTTGATTGATAATTACCGTCCTTCTCACCACAGAAGAATTGAGCGTGACCCAGCCTACCGATTTGCCACGGGTTTGTTTGATTTTACTATCAGCGAAGTACAAACACCCATGCAGGAGGTCCAGAATAAACTTGACAGCTTGTACCGGGTTTACACAGCCGCGCAGAGAATCATGAAACCCGAAGAGAATTTCTTCCCCGATGCCAATGGCACTTTGCGAATTTCCTATGGCAGGGTAGAAGGGTCATTTCCCCGCAACGGGATTCAGTTTCTTCCCTTTACCACCAGCGAGGGAATACTGGAAAAAGCTGCCGAACCGAATGTTGATGATTACACCATCTCCGAAAGACTTTCCACGTTGCTCAAAAATCAGGTTTTTGGTGATTACGCTACAGGAGAGGATTTGAGGGTGAATTTCATTTCCAGCAATCATACTACCGGCGGTAATTCCGGCAGTCCTGTGCTGGACGGGCAGGGGAATTTCATTGGCATCAATTTCGACCGAAGCTGGGAGAGTACCATGAGCGATATCATGTTCGACCCCGAACAATGCAGGAACATTGCAGTGTCTGCACAGTATATTCTGTGGGTTATACACCATTATGCCGGCATGGAATATTTGCTGGATGAAATGGAGGTTACAGGACTAAATTAGTCGGTGAAACTCAAGTTAATATTGAGCTCACCTGGAATTACTTTGATTTGTTAAACCTGGTAAAAAGAATTATCTATTATCGTCGCGCTTTAGCCGACGGTTTTAAGCCTTTAACTCCCTTGTTTTAATTCCATCAAAAGGGCAAAGGCCTTGTGTACATCTTTCTCATAAACTACCAGCGTTACTTCATTGCTGGTGGATATTACTTCGCAGATGTTGATTCCAATCCAGGCCAGGCGCTTCAAAAGGAAATAGTAAATTCCGGAAACTTCTGTGTTGCTTTCCGGCAATCTTATGGTGACCGATGAGAGCTTTTCCATGCTGGCAATAAGCTTCTCGTTTTTGTAAATCTCATTAATCCGTTCAGAGAGCAAGCTGCTCACTACCAGGGTGGTTTCAAATACTCCCTGGCTGATGGTGCAGAATATCTCTTTTTCGCCTGCTATGCCATCCATGAGCAGACGGTTGCATGCATTCAGTCCTGCGGAATTCTCAAAGGTATAATCCCGCAGATCAGAACGGACTATGATATCGCCCAGCCGGTTCATAAACTCCCGTATACTCTTGCTTATGCGGTAGCTGTCCTGTGTCGGTCTCCGGTTGATGGCCATCACAATGGCCCCAGTTTGTACTTTCTTTCTCAGTAACTTCTCTATATCCGGCTGCACCTGACGTGCAAGGGATGATATGTTGATTAGCTGATCCGATAATGCTTCCTCCAGAAAAGGGGAATTCTTGATGTATTCATCCACTGCCTGTGCAATAGTCATGATTTCCTGTGTTAAAAATATAACGCAAAGTTATAAAAAAGTTTATTACCACCAAAAATTTCACAGTCTGCGTAAAATGTTTTTTCTTTGCACCTGGTTTTCACTCATAACTAAGCTGAAGTAATAAGCCTGGGCTTCTGGTGAAAGATTCTATTCATAAAACCTCAATTATGCAGATTATCAAATTTGGCGGCACATCACTTGGCAGTGCGGAAAGAATCCGGATTGCCGCCGACATCGTGCGGGAGCACAATGATTGTATCGTCGTTTGCTCGGCCATGTCAGGAATGACCAATGCGCTTGTTCGTGTTACAGAGCTCTGGGAACAAAAAGGTTCGTCAGAAGCCGTCTGTGCGTTGCAAGCCTTGCGTACTGATTTCTACCTGCGCATAGCTGATCTGTTACCCGAAGACAACTATATGCCCGCAGTCGCAGCGCTTTTTGATGAAGTCATAACCTTGTTGAAGGATATTCCTTGTAATGAATTGCTGAAACATCGTGTGATTGCGCTGGGTGAGCAGGTTACTTCCGGGGTGTTCAACAGTTATCTGGTGTTTACAGGTAAATCGTCTGTTTTGCTTGATGCCACCACGTTGTTGTACCTGGATAAGACGCAGGAGCCTGATGTGGAGGATATTGCCCGCAGGCTGCAATCCTCTCCTGAATATACTTCTTCGGGAGTATATATTACGCAGGGCTTTATCTGCCGCGATGTACATGGCAGTATTTGCACCCTGAGCCGGGGTGGCAGCGATTTTACTGCCACTTTGCTGGGGGCAGCAAGCGGTGCCGGAAAAATTGAGATCTGGACCGATATCGACGGGATGCATAACAATGACCCCCGGTTTGTTCTGCATACTGAACCCATCCGTGAACTGTCCTACACTGAGGCTGCTGAGCTTGCCTATTTTGGTGCAAAAATATTGCACCCTTCCTGCGTGAGACCCGCCCGGGAAAAGGGGATACCCATTGCCATTAAAAATACCCTGCAAAGGAATGCCCCGGGCACGACCATTCAGTCGGAAGCTCCCGCATTTGGTATCAGGGCCATTGCCGCCAAAGATGATATCCATATTCTGCGCATTACCTCAGGACGTATGTTCAATGCTTACGGTTTTCTGGCCAGGGTGTTCGAGATTTTTCGCGAACATAAAATGGCAGTGGATGTTGTTACCACCTCTGAAGTTTCTGTTTCTGTTACCATAGAGAGTATTTCCGGGGTATTGCCCCTGATGCTTGACCTGGAAAAACTGGGCAGGGTAAACCTGGAAACCCAAAGAACCATCATTTGCGTAGTGGGAGATATGCTTCGACCCGGGCATATGGCCGGCGTTATGCAACTGGTAAAAGATTTTGATATCCGCATGGTTTCTCTGGGAGCCAGCAGCAATAACATCACTTTTGTGCTCCCTGCCGCGCAAAAAGCGGATGCACTCAATGCACTGCACCAGCTTTTTCAACCCGTCAAGCGGGCAATGGAAACCGCCCAGCAGTATAATTGATCCGCTATGAAGCGGGTGCAATTCTAAAAAGTCAGAAAGGTTTGTGAGGTGCCGGCATAATTGTATCATCCCAACCTTTGGTAAAAAAGTTAAGTTAAAACAAAGAAATTATTTTGAAACCATGAGCATTTTTCATCCCTCCGAAAATATATCGACCCCTTATTATCAATACGATCTGGCTTTGCTCAGGCAAACTCTGCAGCATGCTTCTGAAAGTGCCGCTGTCCATGGCTATAAGATTCATTATGCCATGAAAGCCAATAACAATCCTGCCATCACCGATACCATCAGGGATTATGGGCTGGGTGCCGACTGTGTGAGTGGTAATGAAGTGGCTGAAGCGCTGCGGCAAGGCTTTCCTGCCCGCGAAATCGTATACGCCGGGGTGGGTAAATCAGACAAGGAGATCGAACTGGCTTTGCGGGAAGACATTCTCTGTTTGAATTGTGAGTCGCTGGAAGAGTTGCAGGTTACAGAAGAGATTGCCCGTGGTATGCAGAAAATTGCACCGGTAGCCATCAGGGTAAACCCCGGAGTAGCTGCAAATACCCATCGCTATATCACCACCGGGCTTGAAGAGAACAAATTCGGCGTTCATCTCTCACAATTGAGGGAGGTGCTTGATTTTGCTTCCGAATCTCCCTGGCTGCAGCTGATGGGGTTGCATTTTCATATCGGTTCGCAAATTACCTCTTTGCAGCCTTTTGAGATGCTCACCACAAAGGTGAATGATTTGTGGCAAACCATGAATATGGATGAGAGAGGGGCCACCTTACTCAACCTGGGCGGCGGACTGGGGGTAGATTATGACAATCCTGAAGGGAATTCCCTCCCTCCCTTTGCTGAATATTTTGATGTTTTTGCCCGCCATCTGCAGGTTCCGGGCCATGTAAAAGTGAGATTCGAGCTGGGGCGCAGCATCGTGGCTCAATGCGGAAAACTCATCACCAAAGTGCTGTATACCAAAAAAGGAGTCAACCGCAGTTTTGTCATTGCCGATGCCGGGATGAATGAACTCATGCGCCCGGCCCTCTACCAGAGCCGGCACCATATCACCAATCTCACCTCCACCAAAGCACCCCAAATCTACGATGTGGTAGGGCCCGTATGTGAATCCAGCGACGTGTTTGCCACGCATATAGAACTGCCTCAAACCGGGCGTGGCGACCTGCTGGCCATCCATTCCTGCGGCGCCTACAGTGAATCCATGATGCTACTCTATAACATGAGAGACAGGGCAGGAGTGGTGCTGGTTAATGAAAACAGCCATGGTCATATGGCGGATGAAGCCTATATGAGCACTGTGCTCTCAAAAGGAAATGAAATCAGCTGAAAAGAGAGAGACCGAAGACGGGAGACCGATGACCGAAGATGGGAGAAAGCGAAAGTGAAAGCGACCGCAGGGAGCTCAGCGAAGCTAAATTCTGCTCAGCCTTGCACATTCTGCTCAGCCCGGATTAAATGCGTTATACCTCGTAGCACCTCAAAAGGTGCAAGTGAGGTTCGGATCCATGTTTCACTATCGACATGTGCCCCAGTTGGGGGCGGAAAGGGAATGTCACGCTCAGTGGATTTTTGCTTCCCGGAGGATTGAAAAACGGTCAACCTTATTCAGGCATGGTCACAGAACAACTCCACACCCATGAAGCAACGAACCCAACCCTATTTCTTTTTTAACAATCTTTTCCAGGCCTTGATATGAGACTGGAACCAACCTGGATGGGTAATGCGGCTCCAGATAAAATTGCGTGCTGTGGGGTTCCAGAGGCTGCGCAGGGGAAGCATAAAGTATTTCTGCAGAATCATCACCATGAAATAGTGAAACCGGACAAGTATGACGGGAAAAGTGAGACTGGCCCGATGCCTGGCCAGAAGCATGGTGTAGGTAAAGGAGGCTTTTTTCTGTGGTTGGATTACCCGGCAATCAAAATATCTGGCAATACTGGTTTGATAGGCCAAAAAGGCGGATTGGTGTTTTGGGAGGCGGGGAGGCTCTCCACCCTTATGGTGCAATAAAAAATAATCATACATATCCTTCAGGGAGAGCATTCCGGTATAATGATGGGAGTGCATCAGCTGGGTATGGACAAAGTTATGCACCATTCGGTCAGCCATACTTAGTATGGTAACATCAGGATGGAAACGGGAAGATACAAGTCCTTTGGGATAGTGAGGCAGCAAACCATCGTAGAGGTAATTTAATACGCGTGCATGTACTTCAATTCCTGCCACATGGTCTTCATGCACCAGCATGGGGTAATGCAGACTTGACTCAAATGCTTTCGGGTTATAGGGTTTATGGGAAAAGTATCCCTGATTCATGAGCAACCTGGCTGCAGACAACACCTGATGGGGTGGCACAACCACATCAATATCCGACATCATACGCATGCCCGGATGGGCATACAAATGGTCGAACAAATGCCCTGTACCTTTGAGAAAAACAGGCTGTATGCCATTTTGCTGCAACATACGGTTCAGGTCAAGGCTTTGCTTCAGTATTTTTTCATTCCTTTCAGTATTCAGGCTGAAAACCTGATGCAGGTAATGGTTCAGGGAAGCCGGCAAACAGGAAATTAACCCATTTTGATGAAGGTTATAGTATAAGGCGGGTAAAATAAGATGCTTCCCTGAATAATACACCCATAGCTTCCATTGCTCTTCATCAAGGGAGCTCAGAAGTTCGGGCATAGCGGCTGCCCTTTCAGGATACAAAGAAAGAGACAGTATGCGGGCATTGAGAGAAAAGGCTTGTTTGCGGTTCATGCTACAAAGATAGCAGATTTGCTGTGGAGGGGTCTCATGGCAAGCTATTTCGGTTCTTCTTGCTTTATGCCATTCTTAATTTTTAAAACGGCTTCATCCAGATTGCCATAGGTGAGCTTATAAAAGGAGCATTGCTCAAACCACTGCATAAAAGAGCGGGCAGATTGTTCGTTATTCAAAACATACATTTCCTGAAAGATCAGCTGAGCCACCTCTTTGGGAGCTAAGGACTCCAAACGGAAGTCCGCCCCTTTTTTAAAGGACACAAAATACAAAGTGGTGGCTTTGGCTTTATGCAAAAGCTCTTTCTGCGGATAGGGCCAGACAAAATAATTGCCCCATATATCTTTCCATGAGAATTTAAAACTTCCCCTTAGGTTCTCTTTGTCATCTTTGAGGCTGAGGGCGGTGGGAAAAGAAAAGGCGTGATGATTCATGTCGATGGGGATAAAATCATCGCTCATAAAAGAGAATCCGTTCTGCACCAGTGCTGCTGCCAGGGTGCTTTTGCCGGATCCACTGGCAGAGGAAAGCAGCAACATATTGTTATCCCTGATCACCGCAGAAGCATGCAGGTAACCCATCCAGTGGGTTTGGGGATACAGAAAATTAGCTATAACTTCAAACAGTTTGCGCTTGAGCTGGGGGGCATTATCGAACTGGTGGTATTGTTTTTTTTTATCGTTGGTGTCAATAGCCAGGTATACTTTATCCTCCAGAGGAAAAGTTTCAAGTTTCAGGGAATAGCCTGCGAAGGATTCAGATGGCACTATAGATTGTGCCCTGAGACTGTTGTGGATGTAATGATACAAATGGGGAGATCCAAAAGAGATGGTAAATTGCCCGGCGGCTGACCGATACCCCATTGTTTTAGGGGAAGTCTTATCTTTTTGAGGTATTCCGGGTATTTCCGGCACCATCGTTTCAGCCTGGGGGTTTTCGTTCAATAAAAAATCGAAGGATTGGTAGAGGTTTTGGATGCGCTCTTTGAGCTCTCCTTGCGTAAGAGCCGTTTTATCTTTGAAACGCAATAGGGCATTTTCCTGGGAAATACCCTCTGTATAGAATTGAAAAAAGAAATAATCTAATTCATCAAGTATGATCCACTGATTGGATTTGGGAAACCAGGTAAGTCTGTAGTCATTTTCAAAGGGTAAGAAAAGTGGAGTATGGGAGGTTCCTGGGATACGCATGCTACATTACA
>SLPR01000160.1 GCA_007131895.1 Bacteroidales bacterium
AATGAGGGAAAAGGGATGTGCAGGAAAAATCCTATGGGATTTTTTACTTTCTCCCGCAACATACCGGGAAGTAAAAAGAGATGGTAATCATGAACCCAGATGATATCATTGGGCTTCATGACCTTAATCACTTCATCACAAAAGATCTGGTTTACTTTTTTTTATTTATACCAAAACTCATTGTCAAAACTGGCATAATTGGGGAAATAATGAAAAAGGGGCCAGATGGTTTTATTGCAAAACCCTAAGTAAACCTTGTCCATGAGTTTTTGAGATAAAAACACCGGAGAGGCATTGTATTCATTCTGCACAGTTTTTTTCACATACTCTTCGTCTTCTTTCTCAATGGTCATTCCGGGCCAACCCATCCAGATGTATTCATCTACTTCTTCCTCTGTTTTTCCCAATCCTTCCAGGAAATCAGAAAGGCCGGATACCAAACCTCCTGCGCTTTTTTCAAATACAAACTCTCCTTTTTCCTTTTTCAGCGAAACAGGCAATCGATTAGACACTATCAACAATCTCATGTTTTTATCTCCTTAGGTTATAATTTGAACTCTTTTTTGTCGTTGGTTTCAAAATGATGGGTTTCTCCTTTCACACCAATGGTAACAGGGTTTGCCCATCCTTTGTCAAAAATAATCGTCAGTTTCTCATGATTTATTTCCAGTTTGATCCAGTGCCCGCGATACCTCACGTGAAAAACCATTTGTTCGATATCATTGGGTAAATGAGGGTTGAACCACAGTACATCATCCCTGATTTCAAGTCCTGAATAGCATCTTTGAATGAGATCGAGGGTGCCTGCCATAGCCCCCAGGTGAATTCCTTCATGGGTAGTGCCTCCCTGCACGTCGGCAAAATCGCTCATCAGGGCGGTGCGGAATCGTTTCCAGGATTCGTCCCTGTGTGAACGGGCATACACCCAGGCATGAATTACCTGGCTGAGTGTAGATCCATGAGCTGTTCGCTTTCGATAATACTCAATATTATCAGGAATATCTTCCGCTTTGAATGTATAGCCCAACCTGTCGAAAATTGCCTTGAGTTCATCACTGGAGAACAGGTAAAACAACATCAACACATCCGCTTGCTTGCTTGCTTTGTAAAAATTGCAAGAATCTCCTTCTGCCTCCAGAATCCGATCCAAACGTAATGAATGGCCATATTCTTTATGGTAGTAATCCCAGTCAAGCTCCTTAAGTTTTTCGTATCCCTCAAACTGCATAATGATATTGCCCTGAAAAGGAACATACATTTTGCGGGTTATATCTTCCCAACGCTTAAGATCATCTTTTGTAAAACCAATAGTTTTCTCCAGATTTTCGCAACAGCTTCCATCAAGCAGCTCCAGCAATTCCAAAGCATGCTGAATAACCCACACTACCATAATGTTGGTATAGGCATTGTTGTTTAATCCCGGTTCATCCTCTTCGGCATCTGGGTAATGGGTGTGGTATTCGTCGGGCCCCATCACCTCAAGCAATTCATACTTTTCTTTATGTTCATTCCACTGAGCTTTGCTTGACCAGAATAAGGCTGTGGAAAGAATTATTTCGGCTCCGTGCGATAATAAAAAGTCCATATCGCCTGTACTCTGGTAATAATGCCACACATTGTATGCTACTGCTGCATTGATATGGTATTGTAAATGGGAAACATCGGGCAGCCATCGTCCTGATTTAGGATTAAGATGAATTTTCTGCGTCTCCTCCCTTCCGTTGCTTCCACTTTGCCAGGGGAACATTGCACCCTGATATCCCTTATCTTTGGCGGCCTTTCGGGCTTCGTTCAATCTACGGTAGCGATACATCATCAAAGATCGTGAAAGCTGTGGATGATGAAGGTCAATAAATGGTTGTATGTACAATTCATCCCAAAAAATATGGCCACGATAAGCTTCACCATGCCAACCGCGCGCAGGGATACCTATATCGTTATCGATACTGTTGTAAGATATAGTCTGATACAAATGAAAGATATGCAGACGGGTCACAAGTTGGTCCAGATTCTCCTGAGTTTTCAGCTTAATATCGTTGTAATACCAGATCTGCTCCCAGGCAGTCACATGCCTCTCTTCAAGCACCGCAAACTGTTTTACCTCATCAATAAGTTTTCGGGCTTCAGTAAGGGGATCGGCAATGGCCATATCACGTGAAGTATAGAAAGAAACTATCTTTTCGATGGTAAGAGTTTTTCCTTCCCGGCAGGAAAGGGAAAAATCTCCTGCAACAAAATTTTCTTCATCTACCACATCCTGGGAGATATCTTTTCTTTCTTCCCCTTCAAAGATATTCGTGCGTGCAGCCTGGGCTACCAAAATATTGGATTGCCTGGAGTTACTAAGAATATACAAGCTGTTGCCATCAAAATGTCCGGTTTTCAATACCTCGATATGATCCTGGTTCAAATCGCTGTATCGTTCCACATTATTGTTAATGATGTTTCCATCAATACCCGATCGAATGCTTAACTTTCCTGACCAGTTTTCGGGTGTGAATTTCCATTGAATGGCAGCAGCATGGGAGTTATTCATACTCACCAAACGGCGGCTTAAAACTGATGTTTCTTTACCTTCCTTGTCGCGGAATTTCATCCGCCGCTCAAGAATGCCCTCCTTCAATTTAAGATGCGTTTCAAAACCAATCACCTCTACCGCATCTATATCAAACCAATCTCCGTCATTGATCCTGAAAGTAAGATATAACCAGTTGGGCCAGTTTACCAGGTCTTCATTCTCAATTACTTTGTCCTGCACTTTCGATTTCATACGGTTATACCCACCAGCAAGGTAAGTACCGGGATAATTCCATTCCTTACCTCCAGGACTGCCCTTAAACTTGTTTCGTTCCATTTCCAGGGCAGCACGGGTAGCAATATATCCGTTGCCTAAAGTACATAAAGCTTCCTGTAGCGGATGTTCTTTGGTGTTGAATTCTTTGTATTGTATCGTCCAGTCAGTCATTGTTTGTCTTTTTTAGATTTAGGAATTTGGATTCAGGGAAAAAGCATTGGATTTAGAATAATTATATCCAGCATTAATCCTTGTACATCTTCACCAATCGTTTAAAAAACTCCCTCACCTGGTATACGTTTTTTAAAGCGTACTTTGCATGGGTTTTTTGTCCATGCCCACCTACCAGTATACCGATGCCTTTGTCTTTTAATACCTCAAAACCATCTTCGTCGGTAATATCGTCGCCAATAAACATAGGAATAACATCATCTTTACCGGTCAACTCCAGGGCATCCATTATCCAGTTTACCGCTTTGCCCTTGTGCCAATCGGTATCAGGTTTAATTTCTACGATTTTTTTCCCTTCCCCTTTTTTATGTCCCGGATACTTTTCCAGAATGTCATCCACCATTTTAAGCACTACTTCTTCATCTTCAGGTCTGGCATTGCGGTAATGGATGCCAATGGCATAGCGTTTTCGATCCAGCTGGGTACCTTCTGTTTTCTCATTCAGCAGCTCCTCCAGTTCTTTTTCAATCTCATCGAGCCTGGGAATGATTTTTTCTGAATCCGGGTGCTCCATGTGCAGCCCGCCAGGCCCGGTAATGATATAACCATGGCTACCGGCATAAATCAATTCATCCAGGCCTACCAGGTTTTCCACATCTTCTTTATCGCGTCCGGTAACAATGGCGACGGTAAAAATTTGTGCAAGTTCTTTGAGGGTTTGTTTCATCTCCTCAGAAATAACAGCATCTTCAGGTTTGGGAACAATAGGGCTTAACGTACCATCGTAATCCAAAAAGATGGCTGGCTTTTGGTGGCTAAGGATGGTAAATATATCGCTGTCACCCGGGAAAATGGGCTTTCCCTGGCGGGAGAAATATTCTTCGAGGATTTCTTCATCATGTAAATCCATCTCCGAAAAACTGTCGATGGTGATATCGGCTCCGTTTTCCAGTAAAGCCTCTTTGTTGTCAAACCGGTTTACTCCCACTACCAGCCCAAAGTAACCCCTTTGTCCGGCTTTAACACCGGAAGTAGCATCTTCAAATACCACGGAGTTTTCGGGTCGTGCATCAATCCGGCGGGCAGCCTCCGTAAAGATATCGGGATCAGGTTTACCGTTTAAGCCTATCTCTTCTGAAACCAGGCCATCTACGCGGGCATCAAATAAATCATCTATCCCTGCTACTTCAATGATTTTCTTGCAATTTTTGCTGGAAGAAACAATGGCGGTTTTAAGGCCTTTATTGCGCCATTCTTTAAGTTTTTGAAGAGCATCATCATAAATCTCTACCCCTTCTTTTTCCAGGACTTCATTAAAAACTCTGTTTTTTATGTTTCCCAGTGCACATATGGTATCGAAGCCTGGTTCATCGGGTGGTTTTCCGAAAGGAAGTTCAATTTTTCGTGATTGCAGGAAACTTTTCACCCCCTGATACCGGGGCTTCCCGTCAATGTATTCCTGGTAGTCCGTCTCGGTCATGGAAGTTTGACTTTTGTGATGTTCTTCAAAAAAACGGTCAAACATCTCTTTCCAGGCCTTTTTGTGGGTTTTACGGGTTTGGGTAATTACCCCGTCGAGATCGAAAATCAACGCATCAATATGATCATATTCTCCGGCTCTTTCTGCTGAGTTCTTCATAGCTTCTCTCCAATATAATTAATGGTTTGACAAAGGATTCGCTGATTCAGACAGTAAATTTCAGTGTCTTTATCATAAGAATCACGAATATACGAATTTTCGCAAAAGCTGCCAAATATTACATGCTATAGATATACATATGAAGCCATGCCTCATGGGCTTAATGCATTCATTAATATCCTCTTTCAGCCCAATTCTGATTTACAAACAAAAATCGGATACCGAAGATATTTCAACCTCCGTTTGTCTGCATTATCAATCTCTTAAACAGTAAATCAATTCGGCACAATCCTGAAAAACAATCCCGGAGACTCAGTGAGCACATACAGGTAGCCGTCAGGTCCTTGCCTGATAGCCCTGAAGCGGGCAAAGCCCTGCATGAGCTTTTCTGTTTCCACTACTTCACGTCCTTCTATGGCAACCCTGTGGATATGCTGACCAGCCAGCGCTCCCACCATGAGATTTCCCTCCCATCCTGGGTACTTGTCGCTGGTAACAATATCAAGTCCGCAGGGAGCGATGGAGGGTGTCCAGTGGAGAATGGGATCTACCATGCCGGGCAAAGTGGTGTCGGGAGTTATTACCGTGCCATTGTAATTGATTCCATGGGTAGCTAAAGGCCAGCCATAGTTTTCACCTTTGAGAACAACATTGATTTCGTCACCCCCTTTGGGGCCGTGTTCATGTGTCCATAAATCACCAGTTTCGGGGTGAAATACCATCCCCTGGATATTTCGGTGACCATAGGACCATATTTCGGGCATGGCGCCAGGCTCGTTGACAAAAGGATTGTCATCGGGTACCCGGCCATCGTCGTGCAGGCGCAATACGGTGCCGTGGTGATTGCCCAGATCCTGGGCCGTATTTTGCTGGCCACGATCACCAATGGTGGTAAAAAGATAATTATCCTCATCAAAAACAACACGACTGCCAAAGTGAGCACCACCTGAGGTAAAGGGTTGCCCCAGGAAAATTTGCTCAAAATCAGCCAGTGCATGATCCTGAAGGCGGGCTCTTCCAATGGCTGTATTGCCTCCCCCTGAGCCGGGAGTAGAATAGGCAAAATACAACCAACCGTTCTGATCAAAGTTGGGATGCATTGCTACATCCAGGAAGCCGCCCTGTCCATGGGCCCATATTTCTGGTATTCCGCTCACAGGTTCATCGTGTAAAGAGCCATCTTCCCATATCCGCAATCTGCCGGGTCTTTCCACGATAAGAATCCTTCCATCGGGAAGAAACTCCATCCCCCAGGGATTTTCAAGCCCTGTGGCAAGGGTATCAATGGAAAAGGTTAACGAACCATTCAATGATACTTCTTTTTTTTCTGCTGAATTGCATGCGGCTATTGATATGCTTATCATCAGTGCAATTAGAATAAATTTTGATTTCATAATAAAAGGTTTTAATATTCAGATTCTGGATTTATAACCACAATTCGTTTTTTCAAAAGACATCTTTTTAAGTTATTGAGTTCACTACAAAAAGTAATGCAAACATAAATTTACACAAATAATATAAACTGCGGATCAGTTTATCAGAGTGTTATAAGTATAAAAATTTACACATAGCGAAGCGAAACCCGGCGAAGCCAATTGTCAAAACAAGTTTTTTAAGTGGACTTGAATAGTTAAACAAGCAAAAACCTAAAATGATTGAAATGTCAAAAATAAACCCTGCAACTTTTGCCAGTATCAATTCCGAAGAAACGGAATTACATAGGAACCGTGTTTGGTATGCAATTCGTTGGCACCTTAAGCCGGATGGCTCTGTTAAACATTTCGGGGAGCAAACAAATTTCTCCTTTTGGTGTTTCCAACTTGTAAACCAAAAGTTCTTATCGATGATAAAAATAATGATAGCAGCAGCTTTCACAATCCTGACTTTCAGCTGCACCTTCACCCAAAAACCCTTTGATATGCAATCCCATAAAACCTCAGCACAACACAATGACACCGGAAATTACCCCCTGAAGCAATCAGAAGAAGAATGGAAACAAACCCTTGAGCCCATGCAGTACCATGTATTGCGCGAGGCAGGAAC
>SLPR01000473.1 GCA_007131895.1 Bacteroidales bacterium
AGAAAGGATTTCCTTTTCTCCAAACATCATAACTCAGTCACAATCAGGTTTTTTACGTTTCAACTACGGTATGTATGCCCACCTGAACAACCTCACGACAGGGGTATGGTTTCGCCACAATCTGCAACACCCAAATTCACTGATTTTTACTGTTGGACTCAAACAGGTGAATTACTCCATAGGATACAGCTATGACTACTCATTATCAGGTTTTTCCGCGCCTGGCGGCGGCGCACACGAATTAGGTGTTTTACTGAATTTCAATTGTTCGGGTAAGAATATGAAATACCGGATACTAAATTGTCCAAGTTTTTAGTTATTTTTGTACAAATTTCAAAAGAATCACACTTATGATAAGGAATCCCAGAAACTTGCCCTTGGTAATAACTCTGTTAGCAGTAGTTGCCATTTTCTCATCCTGCAGGAAAGAAACATCTCCCACAACCGGCTGGACTTATAACGACCCACGAACAGGGGGCTTTGAAGTTAATCCCTATATAGAACAAGAAACCGGCCCCGGTCTTGTATTTATCGAAGGGGGTACTTTTGTAATGGGTCGCACCGAACAGGACGTAATGTTTGACTGGAACAACATTCCCAGGCGTGTTACGGTTTCTTCTTTTTATATGGATGAAACAGAAGTAAGAAATATCGACTATGTAGAGTATCTCTACTGGCTCAGCCGTGTGTTTGGCGAAACCTACCCGGAGGTGGTTCGCAATGCCCTGCCCGACACCCTGGTATGGCGCGAAAGGCTGGCTTATAATGAACCCTATGTGTACAATTACCTCAGGCACCCCGCTTACAGAGACTATCCGGTGGTAGGTGTAAGTTGGGTACAAGCAACTGAATATGCTGCCTGGCGTACCGACAGGGTAAACGAAATGATACTTATCCGCGAAGGAATCCTGCAATGGGATCCCGACCAGGTAAATGAAAGAAACTTTAATACCGAAGCTTATCTTGCCGGCCAGTACGAAGGTTTGGTAAGAAGAAACCTTCGCGACCTTGACCCCAGAGGTACAGGCGAAAGAAGGGTAAGACGTGAAGACGGTATCCTGCTGCCTGCCTACAGACTCCCCACCGAAGCAGAATGGGAATTTGCAGCATTGGGACTTATTGGAAATACCATCTACGAAAGAGTTGTGGAAAGAAGACTCTATCCATGGAACGGACACGTTATCAGAAGCAGCGAAAGAAGAACCAGAGGTACCATCATGGCCAACATTCAAAGAGGCCGCGGTGACCTGATGGGGGTTGCAGGCAATCTCAACGATGCCGGCGAAATTACCGTACCCGTTTATGCATACTGGCCCAATGACTATGGCCTTTACAACATGGCTGGCAACGTTAATGAATGGGTAGCCGATGTATTCCGTCCCCTCTCTCATGAAAGTGTTGCCGACTTCAGACCTTTCCGCGGTAATGTTTTCCAGACAACCGTGCGTGATGAAGATGGCCAGCTTGTTCCCAAAGACAGCCTTGGAAGAATTATTTATCAGAACGTGGATCCTGAAAGCGACCCACGTCTGCCAAGCAGAAGAAATTACAGATACGCCGATAACATTGGTTATGGTGACGGAGACTTCGCCTCCAGCAGATTCTTTAACGATCCTGAAGCAATGGAGCGCGTAGGTGAAGAAAGACTCATGTATGACTATGGTACTTCTTCGCTTATCAACGACAATGCAAGAGTTTACAAGGGTGGTGGCTGGAAAGACAGGCCTTATTGGGCTGTTCCCGGCAACAGAAGATTCCTTGACCAGAACGAAGCTACCAACGACATTGGCTTTAGATGTGCCATGACAAGAGTTGGCAGCCCAGTAGGATATTAAGAATAAAGGGATTCTTTAATATGCAAAAAAACCCCGTCTACTAACAGATGGGGTTTTTACTGTTAATCCCTTTTTCTTCAAGGCCATCCCCATTTTTCAATGGTAACCCAATAACAGCAACTGCCAATCCTTTGCCTTCAATATTTGATATACTCTTCACCTGCACCCCGGCAAAACAGTCAGATTAATTATCTTATCTCATGGAAAAAGACCCATCCGCAATCCATACAATTCATCGCCTCATACTCCAGGGGGCAGCTGTGTCAATCGACTCAAGAACCATAGAACAGGGCTCTGTGTTTTTCGCCCTGAAGGGAGAAAATTTTGACGCCAATCATTTTGCAGCAGGGGCCATCAAAAAGGGTGCAGCCATTGCAGTTGTTGACAACAAGGATATTGAACCCCATGAACAGTTTGTTTTCGTGGATGATGTTCTGCAGGCCCTGCAGGATGTAGCATCTCAGCACCGGGATCTTTTCAAAATCCCCGTTATTGGCATCACGGGTTCCAATGGAAAAACAACTACCAAAGAAATTTTACATGCCGTACTTTCGCGCAAATTCAATACACTCTGCACCAAAGGGAATTTCAATAACCATATCGGCGTACCGCTCACACTGCTTAACCTGACCAAAGAACACCAGGCAGCCATTATTGAAATGGGTGCCAACCATATTGGAGAAATAGCAATGTTGAGCGGACTGGCAAAACCTACTTCCGGACTTATCACCAACATAGGTAAGGCCCATATTGAAGGCTTTGGCTCCGTAGAAAATATTGTCATTGCAAAAACCGAACTTTACAAGTACCTGCAAGCAAACAATGGGCTTATATTTCTGAATGCTGACAATGAAATCCTCAGCAAACAGGTGAATATCGCCTCTTGTATTACATACGGCAAAAGCGCTTCATCCCTTTATCCCGGAGATATTGTTGCCTCCTCCCCTTTTCTGGAAATCAACTTTACCAGCAAAGAGAACAAAACAAAAAGCGGGAAACACTGGCACATCCGAACCCAACTCACAGGCCGTTACAATTTTGAAAACATCATGGCAGCAATAGCCATTGGGCTTCACATGGGGGTTTCACCCCAACAGATCAAAGAAGCCATAGAAAACTATACTCCTGTCAACAGCCGATCGCAATGGAAGGAAACCCAAAAAAATGCTCTCGTCATGGATGCCTACAACGCCAATCCTACCAGTATGAAGGCTGCACTGGACAACTTCAACCAGATTGAAACAACACAGCCCAAAGCCCTTATCCTGGGAGATATGCTTGAGATGGGAGTAACAGCTGAAGCCGAACACCAGGAGATCATTCAGTTTATAAGCCGGTACAATTACGCTTTTGTGCTGCTGGTGGGGAGCGAGTTCAGCAAAATAAGGTCAATTCCTGATAACTACATCGTTTTTCCTGACACAAAAACAGCATCAGGATGGCTGGAAAACCTTGCCCCCGAAAACCATACAATCCTGCTCAAAGGTTCCAGGGGCATCGGATTGGAAGAGCTGGAACGCTATCTGTAAAATCCGTTTAAGCAACACAACAAACAAATAGCAATCACAGGGTAAATAAAAAGGAAAAAACACTAATTTTGCAGACTGTTCTTTACACCCTGAATCAAACATGAGACAATAAGATAAATCCAAAAATGGACACCAAACCCACGTCAAACATGAAAAAAACCATTATTTCCCACCTCTCCTTTTTACTTTTGGCTATATCCTGCCTTACCTGTCAGGTTTCATTGGCCCAGTCAGTGAGTGATACACTTGCTGTGAGAAAACTCATGGAAGAAGGGATTTTAAAAGTACAAAACAACGAATTGCGCCAGGCTATTCAGCTATTTGATCAGGGGCGGGAAATGCTGCACAAGATTGCTGTAACCATTGATGAAAGGAATCAGGCTATTATCACCTCCAATCAGTTTACAAGAGACGCAGAAAGACAAATTCAGCAAGGAAACCTTGAGAGTGCACTGGAAATGCTCAATAAAGCCATTGAGCTTAACGCAGATAATGTTGAAGCATTAAAATTCAGAGGGTCTATCCGTTTGATACAGGAGCAGCAGAAACCCAGAGCAAGGGATCGGGATTATATCGGATTGATAAATGATTATACCAATGCAATTCGTATTGTTGACAGGAAAGTTAACACCTCCCCGCGAAACAGCCAGGAACGTAAAGAATATGAGCGTGAAAAAGCAAAAATCCTCATCAACAGAGCCTATGTAAAGATGCAGGCCAACCGCACCGCTGCATTCAACTCCGCCATTGAAGACTACACCGAAGCCATCAGGAATGACGATCAAAACTGGGACGGATTTCTTGGAAGAGCGGTAGCATACAACAAAATACGCGACAACAGAAGAGAGGTCAATGACTACCTTCGTGCCATAGACCTTATGCAAAGATATGATTACAAAATGTCAGATCAGGATTGGGGCGAATTGTATCTTACGGTTGCACAGGCCTATGTAAACCTTCGCGACCGCAGAAATGCATTTGAATTCGCAACCAGAGCATACAACCTGGGAAATCATGATGCCGAAAGAATCATGAACCGCAACAGGCCCTGATTAGAAAAACCCGCAGCTAAGCACTACCCTGACTGATATTCCCTTTAAAATACCATCAAAGGCTGAATGACACCCCACCATTCAGCCTTTGATTTTTTTTTCAGATAGTCCGTGATTTACTATATTTGTAAGTATAAATTATCGAGAGATCCGCATTTGTTATACCACCTAAAATATTCATTATGAAGATAGAAGAGAAAATTCTTGAAAGAGCCAAATTATGGACGGGCAGCAATTTTGATGAAAAAACACGCACCCAGGTAGAACATCTTATCCAGAATGACCCTGCCGAGTTAACAGAATCGTTTTACCGGGATTTGGAATTTGGCACCGGAGGACTGAGAGGAAGAATGGGGGTTGGAACCAACCGCATGAACAAATATACGGTGGGTATGGCCACACAGGGCCTTGCCAACTATGTAAAAATGAAATTCCCGGGCGAAACACTCAAAGCTGCTATAGCTTATGACTGTCGCGACAACAGTGAGTTTTTCGCCAAAACAACGGCTGAAATATTTTCAGCCAATGGTTTTGAGGTGTATCTTTTTGAAAGCCTGCGTCCCACACCCCTTCTTTCATTTACCATAAGACATTATGGTTGTCATACGGGAGTAATTATTACCGCATCGCACAACCCCAAAGAATACAATGGCTACAAAGTTTACTGGAATGATGGAGCACAACTTGTTGCCCCTCACGATGCCAATGTTATTGAAGAGGTGCAAAAAATCACCGATGTTTCGGCCATCAATTTTAACAAGAAACCGGAGTTGATTTCCATTATCGGTGAAGAAACAGACAAGGTATATATTGAAAAACTCACCGCCCTGTCCCTTACTCCTGACATCATTCAAAAGCACAAAGATCTCAAAATCGTTTTTACGCCCATTCATGGTGCAAGTGTAAAGTTGGTGCCGGAATTACTCAGGTCCTTTGGTTTTGAGCAGATTTATAACGTTCCCGAACAGGATATTCCCCGGGGAGACTTCCCTACGGTGATTTCACCCAACCCCGAAGAGCCCGAAGCTTTATCCATGGCCATTGCTAAAGCAGAGGAGGTAAATGCCGACCTGGTGATGGCCACCGACCCCGATGGCGACAGGGTAGGGATTGCCGTGAGGGATCATAACAATGCGTTTATTTTACTCAATGGAAACCAGGCAGCTTCACTCATTATTTATTACCTTCTCTTCCAGTGGAAAGCCACGGGCAAACTCCAGGGGAAGGAGTACATTGTAAAAACCATTGTTACCACTGAACTTCTCAGAGAAATCGCCAATAGCTTCAATACCGAATGTTATGATGTTCTTACAGGCTTTAAGTTTATTGCAGATATCATTCGCAGGCTGGAAGGAGAAAAAACCTTCATCGGAGGTGGCGAAGAAAGCTATGGATACCTGATAGGAGACCTGGTTCGCGACAAGGATGCCACCATTTCCTGTGCCATTATAGCCGAAACCATGGCCTGGGCCAGAGAAAACGGCAAGACTCTTTTTGAAATGCTCATTGAAATTTATGTAAAATATGGTTTTTACAAAGAAAAGCTCATCTCCATTACCAAAAAGGGTAAAGAGGGAATGGAAGAGATAAACAACATGATGAACAAGTTCAGAAACCATCCTCCTGCTCATATTGACGGTGTAGAACTTGCTGTTATCAAGGATTATAAACTGAGTATGGAAAAATATTTGAAAACCGGCACCGAAAAGCTTATCGACCTGCCCAAATCTAATGTAATCCAGTTTATCCTTGAAGATGGCAGTATAATTACCATGCGACCCAGCGGTACTGAACCCAAAATCAAATTCTACTTTGGCGTGAAAGAGAAACTGGACCAAAAGGAAGATTTTGAAGCTGTTGACAAAACCCTCGGCGACAAGCTTAACAGACTGGCAGAAAGCATACAGCGTATCTGAAAAAAGAGTTTAAATGGAATTATGCCGTGGGATTTGGTTTTCTCATATTAGCGACCTTTTTTGTCTTCAAAAAATGGTAAGTTTCTTGCCGTAGCAAATATCCGCGCATTTTGAAATGAAAAGCAATTACATTCTACCCGGCAAACATAACGGATTTTTCACCAGGGAAAACATTCCGGATTGGTTTTATCTGAATGCACTTCTCTCCTCTTTCAACCGTTGCAATGACTCCGGATGATCCGGATCTTCGAGGTATTGATTGTAAGCCTCAATGAAGTCCGGA
>SLPR01000432.1 GCA_007131895.1 Bacteroidales bacterium
AAAAAAACTTTTTCAGGAATAAAACAGGCAATTAATATACCACATAAGAAACGGCTGACTTTTTTGTCTGCTTCTTTGGTTTCTTTGAAATGAAAAGAAACAACGCTCAAACTCTCCAAAATCCAACAGATAACCGGGTATCATGGCATGAATTTGTTATTAAGAAGAGAAAAAAGAAATCATGAGCCTTTCAGCAAGAAATATAACTGATCCTGCCACAGATAGCCTTATGGATTATATCAATGAGAAATCGCATTTACTGCAAAAAGGGTTAACCCCGCTTTTCGACCAACCGGAGACGCAAGGATCGTCGTAAAAGGAGGATCCCAATCCTGGAACATACGCGATGAGCACATGACCGCCATCCTGGAAAAAAAGAAGAAGGTTCCAGGCTAATCCCGGAAACCTGTCCCCGGGGAATTTAAGCGGTCACCTTATGGAATCAGGACAAAATATCTGGGGATGATCATGGGCCAGCAAACTTGAAACAAGAGACACTGCGTTGATATCGCGGTGATTTTTCCAGGTTTGTGCTTCCCGGTGCCGGGGAAACAACCAAAATTTTTCCAGGTCTTCGGCCAGGTCTCTAAAGTTCTCCAAAGGCCGGGTATCCAGATCGGGCAAATCCAGATCGTTTTGCATACCGGTAATTGCATAAATTCCAAGTGAGAGGCCGCACTCGCGAAAGGGCAACCTGGTTTCGGCAGGATGCATAGGACCGGGGGAATTGCCAAGATAGGCCTGTAAGCCGGCCATGCTGTCGGCCAGCAATTTGCCCGGCCGGATGTTCTTCGGAAGCATTTGACCGTTTTGAACCATCATTCCGGCTTTAACTGTATTCAGGAGCAGGCCTCCGATACCAAGGGCATCGGATGTGAACCAGGACACATCCTTGCAGATATTTCGCAAATCTTCCTCCGGTTCTTCCAGGGATATTTCCTTCTTTGCTGCAAACTCTTTAATGCTAAGGATGGATAGCAATCCTTCCAGGGGATCAAGCATTCCCGTGCTTTTTACCGAGGGCTCCGACAGGTCTGTTTTCATTTTCCAGAATAACCGGATTGCCCCCCCTTCTTTATTTACGAATTTTTGGGTAACCTTGATCAATTCGGCTGCCCACAGGGCATATTTTTCTTCGCCGGTTTCATGGTAAGCGGCGGCCAGGGCGCTAAACCAGCGGGTTAAATAGTGAAAGTACTGACCGTCACATTCCATTTCTTTGTAAGGGTTTGAATAGGTTCCTGCTGCTTTTTCCGGCAACTTCTTTCCTATTCTGAGCCCACCGGCTGTTGGGTGTTTCTCCCCTTCTTCTTCGGACAAGCCGCTTATCCATCCTGTTCTGGAGTCATCAGGCCGGTGCTTCCCCAATGTGTTATGAACCCTATCGATCAAATGTAAACCGTGCTGCAGGTAATTAGTTCCTTTTTCTGCACGGGCAAGGGCAAAACAGCACTGCACGGCAAATGCATCTGTCCAGAGATATCTTCGCCCGGGGTTTCCCCCCTCTCCTGTGATGCCGGTACGATGTAGAAAATCATCAAGCAACTGCCTGGCAATCGGATTATTTTGCTCTGTTTTACTGCTCATGGGTTAGAAGTATTTGAAATTTCGCTTCAGGTTTATTTTACAGATCAAAATATTTTCTGCTTTCAATTAACGATGGCCATAACAGAAGGGAAATTTTTCAACAAACGGGGATAAATCTCCACAGTAAAAAGGAGAATTTATTTTTCTGTTTTTCCCGGTCATTGGGCCAAAGTGGAAATGCATCAATTATTCGTGGGAGACAAGCTGTGACAAAACAGCTGCATTTTATCCAAAACCCCTGCCAACGTCAGGAAATTTATCATCTGGTTTTAGCTGAAGGCCCATGCAAGCAGCAATATAAGATTGACTAATGGTTTGACCCCGCCCATCATAAATATCAAGTCCTTTCAGCTGGCGCCTGTTCATTTTTTCTTTGGCGTCCATAGTTTTAATGTTTTGCAGGTATAGAGGCAAAAATCATTCCCGTAACTCAAATACAACTAAAGTTTTGTGGTTAAAAACAATGTTCCCTTTCCTGCAGAGTATAACCTTTTATGGGATTATATTCGCAAGCATTGGGATGCAATTGATTATTTTACCCGGCTCAAAGCCTGGGAAAAGCAGAGCAACCGAATGATGCCGGGAGCGAATGCAATTCTCTTACTGGTAAGATTTGATCCATTGAATCTCCAGCTGGAATTCGCCGGTTTGATTGTCTGATAACATGATTCCCAATTGTTGAATATCTTTGGGTGATACAGGGTCTACGTTGCGCAGTATGCGTCCTCTGAATACAGGCACGAATTCGTCGAAAGGAATAGCGATGGTTTGCCACTGGTTTTCTTTGGTTTCAAAATGATGCCGGTAGGCTGCCCCATCCATCCGGTTACTGGTTCGCAATCTGAACTGGTATGTTTTGCCGTCTCCTTTTACCCGAATCAGAATGCCTTTAAATCCGTCGAGATGAAACTGCATTGCCCTGGTTCGGACGGAGGCAAAGCCACCATTATTTTCCAGACTTACAATTCCTGAAAAAACAGCCGTATTGCTATCACTCAAAACAAACCTGCTCCCCGAAAGCCCCCCCATGACGCCATCATTGACAATCAGCCAGTCGTTCATATTTTCCAAAGTACCAAAGTCAAATAACAGGGTCTCATCAGAATCTGCAGTGTTTGAATTCACATTACCATTTAAAGTCATCAGAAGAAGCATAGCTAAAAGGGTTGTTGAAATGGATAGTTTTGTTGGATAGTTCATAATGAAAATTTTCCGGGATTAGTTTTTATACGTTTTTAGAAGCAATTTTTTCTACATAATTGAACATACCAAATATTACATTTACTAACAGTAGTCTGGACATTTTTATAACCCAATACCTGGTGTATTGTTCGCCTATCCTATCTGACATTCAATCAGGTAATCTTCATAATCTTACCGATAGCAGTCCTCTTTCCGCACTTACAACTGCCCAAGCGGACAGTGAATTCGTCCTGAAAAAACTTCTCACAATTAATAACAATTAAGAACAAAAGAGCTCATTATATTTAGAAAAGCAGTACTTTTACAGTTGTTTAAAATTAAAAGCATACAATACAGTGAATACAGAACTAAACATTGGGGGATTAATCATTCCCGTTCCCATTATCCAGGGCGGTATGGGCGTAGGTATATCCATGTCGGGCCTTGCCTCGGCAGTAGCCAACCAGGGCGGCGTAGGAGTAATTTCGGCAGCAGGCTTAGGCCTTGTGCACCGCAACAAAGCGCTGAACTATCTTGAAGCCAACATGGAAGGGCTGAGAACCGAAATCAGAAAAGCCAAAGAAAAAACCCAGGGCGTCATTGGCGTAAATGTAATGATGGCCATGACCAATTTTGCAGATTTGGTGCGAACCTCCATATCTGAAAAAGTAGATGTAATCTTTTCCGGAGCCGGTCTACCCATGGATCTGCCCAAATACCTTACCCCTGACAGCACTACCAAGCTCGTTCCCATCGTATCTTCGGGCAGGGCGGCCAAAATATTGTGCGACAAATGGAAAACGTTGTTCGATTACCTTCCCGACGCCATCGTGGTGGAAGGCCCTAAGGCGGGTGGACACCTGGGTTTCAAAAACAACCAGATTGACGATGCCAACCACAGCCTGGAAGAGCTGGTGCCGCAAGTAGCCGATGCTGTAAAACCTTTCGAAGACAAATACAACCAAGGCATCCCGGTCATTGCTGCCGGAGGAATTTATACCGGCCATGATATTTACAAGATCATGAAAAAAGGCGCCAAGGGAGTGCAGATGGGTACACGCTTTGTCACATCCGAAGAATGCGATGCATCACCGGGCTTTAAGCAGGCCTATATAGATGCTACAGAAGCGGATATTGAAATTATACAAAGCCCTGTGGGCATGCCTGGAAGAGCCGTGCACAACAGTTTTATCGACAAGGTAAAGGCGGGGTTAAAAACACCCTTGAAATGTCCTTTTCACTGCATCAGAACCTGCGATGTTTCCAGCAGTCCTTATTGCATCGTGACCGCTTTGTACAACGCCTATAAAGGCAACATGAATAATGGTTATGCTTTTGCAGGCACCAATGCTTACCTGGCCACCAGGATTACTACTGTAAAAGAGATTTTTAATGAATTGATGGATGAGCTGCAAAGCGCCATCAGCAGTTCAGAAGAAAAGGAGCAATAGCCTCGATTCAGAGTTTCGCTTTTTACTAAAAATATTTCAGGGTTTATGCCGGGAAGACTCCCATAGCATAAACCCTGACTTTTTTTGACATCTTCATATTCAACGCTGAGCGGAATTTGTAATTCCGCTCAAAACACGATTGAATTTGTAATTCAATAATCATAAACAAAACATTGAAGGGTAAAAGTGAGAAAGGATCATGGGAAGGATAGGCTTCAATAACGAATTCGATGTTTTGGATAATTACAAATTATCCCATGTTCAAAGCGGCATTACAACCGACCGCAGGGAGCTCAACGAAGTTAAATGCCGCTTAGCGGAGGGCAGTGCGCCTCCTTCCTCCTTCCAGCTTCTCTCGTCTTCGGTCGTCCGTCTTCCGTCTTCCGTCTCCGGTCTTCCGTCTTCTGTCTTCGGTCTTTGGTCTTTGGTCTTTCGTCTCTGAAAAATTACTAAATTAGCACCACAAACCAAAAAGCACAATCCTATGTACAACAAACTCATTCAAAACATTCAGCCTCTTGGTTTTATGTGGCCAACGGGCAATCCTTTTATTTTCTGTGTCCATCATCTGGACAAATACCCTCGTGGTAACGATGAGATGGGCCCCGACGCATCCCTGGCCGGCCGGCACCTGGGACAGGATTTCACCATCAAAGATGGCTGGCGCATGTACCATGGCGAGCGGGTGCCGGGCTTTCCTGCCCATCCCCACCGCGGTTTCGAAACGATAACCATCGTACTGGATGGCTTCGTGGATCACAGCGACAGCCATGGCGCGGCAGGACGCTACGGCATGGGCGATGTACAGTGGATGACCGCCGGCTCGGGACTGCAGCACTGCGAGATGTTTCCCCTTACCCGCAAAGATGCCGAAAACCCCATGGAGCTGTTCCAGATTTGGCTCAACCTGCCCAAAAAAGACAAATTCTGCGAACCCCATTTCAAGATGTTGTGGGCAGAAACCATCCCCGCGGTAAAACACACCGACGACCAGGGGAAAGAGACCCATGTGAAAATCTTTGCCGGCAAACTGGGCGATGCCACAGCACCTGCCCCTGCCCCCGATTCCTGGGCCGCCAACCCCGAAAACGGTGTCAACATCTGGACCATCAAAATGGAGGCCGGCGCCCGCTGGACCCTACCCGCTAGCCACGAAGAGAAACACCGGATGCTCTACTTCTACCAGGGGCACGAAATCCGCCTGGGCGGTATGGAGGTCCCCACCTACAAAGCCATCGAGCTGCTGGCAGGTGAAGAAGCCATTATTGAAAGCCTGAAAGAGGATGCCTGGCTGCTGCTGCTGGAAGCCATGCCCATCAACGAGCCGGTGGTGCAGCACGGTCCCTTTGTGATGAACACCCAGGAAGAAATCCACCAGGCTTTTGCCGATTACCGCAGCACGCAATTTGGCGGCTGGCCGTGGGAACGCTATGACCATACCCACCCCCGCACCGAAGGGCGCTTTGCAAGATATAAGGAGGGGAAGGAGGAGCGGCCGTAGGGGAGGGGTGATTTACATCTTTCCGGGATTAAGCAGGGTACCACCTGCTCCTTTTCACTACTCCATTTTGCAACCTCATACCCTTGGGGAATATCCCTCTATGTGCTCTTTTGAAAAAACACTAATTTTATCTAAAACAAAGCAAAGGTTGTATTGGGAAATATTTATATTTGATGGTTGGAAAGGAGACTGAATGCGATTGTTGGGCACAAGCATAACAACGAAATACACACTGTAATATCCTAAAAGTATAACTTTAGGTCATTATGATGTTATTTTGTACCTTTGAAATAAAAAAATGTTTGAAAGAACCATAGGAGCAAGAATAATAGACAAAATCAATAGCGGTAAAGCAATTGTAGTAGTTGGTGCAAGACAGGTTGGGAAAACCACTCTGCTCAAAGAAATTTTAAAAGACAAAGAATATCTTTTCCTTGACGCAGACGACCCCTCAACACGAAATCTGCTGGAAAGTCCAACCACTGAAGAAATAAGGACTATCATCGGAGAACATAAATATATCTTCCTGGATGAAGCCCAAAGGATTCAGGGTATAGGCTTAACACTAAAAGTTATTACAGACCAATTTAAAGGAGTTCAACTGTTTGTTAGCGGTTCTTCCTCATTTGATTTAGGTAATGCATTAAATGAGCCATTGACTGGAAGAAAATGGGAATACGAATTATTTCCAATAACTTGGGAAGAATATGAAAACAAAATAGGCTTCATCAAATCAGAACAACAAATTGAAAACCGATTGCTTTTCGGTCTTTACCCCGAAGTAATTAACAACCAGGGAAAAGAACGTGAAACTTTAAAAAACCTTGTTAGCAGTTACTTATACAGAGACATATTAGCCTTTTCAGACATTAGAAAACCAGAAGTTCTGGAAAA
>SLPR01000222.1 GCA_007131895.1 Bacteroidales bacterium
TCCATTTTCCCAGCCTGCTAATGAAACCAGGATTTTTGTATCCTTCGGGATGCTGTGGTAAACCAGTTTCCCGGTGATGTCAGTGATTTCAATCTTGTTGATGGTTTCACCGGAGGAAATGGTCACAGTGCTTTGTGCCGGATTGGGGAATAGCTTAAGATCTGGGTTTTCATAATGATAAACATAATCTATCAGGTCGAAATAGGCAATGAGTGTAGCGTCCCGGGCAGGCATGGTATAGATAAATACGGGTTCGGTGTCTGCGTTGCCGCTGCCCATTTCCAGCCACCTGATGAAACCATAACCTTCAGAAGGATTTGCTGATAGTACAACTTCCTCCCCTTCAAGATAGTCTCCTGCTCCGGTGACTGTGCCACCCACCTGGGGTTGCCTTTGCAGTGTCAGGGTGTAAAGAGGGTTATCTTCGCTGTAAAAATGCGCAGTGAGAGTGACATGTTCTGCCGGCATAGTATAAACCATCTGTGCCTGATTGCCAATAACGGTACCGCTTTTTCTCCAGTTATGGAAAACATACCCCTGGTTGGGCGTGGCAGAGACTATTACCTGATCGCCCTGATTATACACACCATCACCGGATACCTGGCCACCCTCATGTGGCACGACCTGGAGTGTTAGCAGATATTGGCCGGGTTCCCCATCTGTAAAATTGGCAGTGAGTGTGTGATGACTGGCTTGCATAATATACTGGAAGTCGGAATTCTCATTGATAATGTTGTCATATTCATCTGTCCAGTTCAGGAATATGAAACCATCGGAGGCCAGCGCCTGCAAATTCACAATTTCCCCGGCCTGATACTGGCCACCTCCAGTTAGGGTTCCGCTTCCTTCAGGATTTGCCACCAATGAAAGCTCAAAGGGAAATTCACTGTAAAGGCCCCAGGTATCATTGATGGTCATGCTTTGGGAAACTTCAATGGCTCTTTCCGGAGGACCGGGCCATTCTCCACCTTCCCAGCCTTCACCATAAGCATCAGAGAAATATTTGTAAATATATTCCCCGGGTTCCAGCTCAACAGTGGCTGTAAAAATGAGTTGGCCATTTTCACGCACTGGAGTCATTTGTATGGATCCTTCATGGCCCGGCTCTGACCATCCTGTAAAGCTTCCCGTGAGGTAAACATTGTGCTGTTCGGGGTTAAATTCGGGGACATTGGCCATATTTACACGGAAAGTTACCATGTAGTCTCCTGCAGGAGCAGGCTCAACAAATGCCTGCAAAGAGAATACTCCGGGTATGTTGGCAAGGTCAGTAAGAATTTCCCAGCCATCACCAAGGTTCACCATGTTGCCAAATCCTACTGCATCCTCGATAGTACTGTCCATTCCTACGGGGTAATAGTTCTGACCAGGGTCATCAACCTGAGAGGAAATCCAGAGCTCAAGACTGGTATCAATGACCACAGGGCTGTCGATGATAATTTCATTCCAGCTATCAGCAACAGGCTCATAAACATGGAAATTCATTGGTTGCAATGAAGCTTCATCAGCTCCCTGGTAAATAATTATCGCAGCAGAGTTGGGCATATCATTGATATAAACACGAACAGAAGTAATCTGCATTCCGTTTAAGTATGACAGATCGGAAGGTTCCCATCGTATAGCTGATTGGAACTCTCCTCCTGCATTCAATCCTATTCCATTATCATTTTCACCTGAGTCGTAGTGAATCCATAAACCATTATTCTCTTTTTCGGGAGAAATACCTGCCGGGTGATTCGGTTTTTGTGCTGCAAATTGAGCAATGCCAGAATTGGTGAATAAAAACAATGCCACGAAAAAAAAGGCATTCAGTTGTAATCTTTTCATCATGATTGCAAAGGCTTGGTTGATAATAATGCTATTCCCTTCTGTTATGTATGCTTGGTTAGTGTATGCAAATATATCTTAAAACTTAATAAATGCGAAAAAAATTTAACAATATCTCCCCTCCGAAAAATACAACACCCCACTCCGGTGAAGATAATTGCCTGTCTGCCCGATCCCACAAATGCGGAAGAGATGTCTATGATTAGTAAATCTCATACATTACATATTTAACCGGGCAACAATGATTTTATATGATAATTGAATGTATCAGCAAATAAGCACTTAAAATTCGTTGTTGGTGGCCCTGGATAACATTTTCACCCAACCAATAGATATGCCTGTGGAAAAACAGGTGAAAACACCCGGTATAAATCCGCAAAAAGCGCAGCGATAATCAGGGGAATTACGGTTTTCTATGACATTTAAGTGGTTTAATTTTGTAATAATCAGGTAATTAAAGTGGTGGTAGGATTTGGTTCTAAATTACAGCAGATTAAGTTTAAGAACCGTCAGGTTTATCGCAAATAAGATGAAAAGGCTGGTTGTTTTTCAGATCATTTTTTGTATTGGAGGGAAAGTGTCCACGAAATTTCTCAAAGGAAACAACAAACTTA
This sequence comes from Bacteroidales bacterium, assembly GCA_007131895.1. Classification (GTDB taxonomy): domain Bacteria; phylum Bacteroidota; class Bacteroidia; order Bacteroidales; family UBA7960; genus SKVR01. The sequence goes on from SLPR01000222.1 coordinate 2,442, forward strand.
CAGCAGAGGCTTAACATATAACGAGGGAGCGAAATGAACAACAGGGAAGCTATACATCGACGGATTATTCAGGCCGGCAGGTCAGGTGTATTCGTACTTTTTCTGTTTTCTGTGTTTTCCTTGTCTGCCCAGGCACCCCAGTTTTCGCAATTTTATGCAGCACCCCTTAATCTCGCACCCTCATTTGCCGGTTCTACCAATGGCAGCCGGATGGTAATGAATTATCGCAACCAGTGGCCACAGCTGGGCAATGCTTTTGTAACTTACGCTTTCTCCTTCGACCATTATTTTCACAATTACCGGAGCGGTGCCGGAGTGGTATTGTTGAGAGATCAGGCCGGAAGCAGCCGCCTGGCCAATACCCGCGGCGGACTGGTATATTCCTATAACTTTAAGGTGGACCACCGCTGGACCATGCGTCCCGGAATCCAGTTTCTCTATGAGCAGATTTCTATAGACAGAAACCGGCTGATTTTTGGAGATCAGTTATCACTTAACGGCGATGGTTCAACTTCCAGCCATACTACCTTTGAAATAGACCAGCGTGGGTATTTTGATGCTTCTTCTTCATTGCTGGTGTATTCGGCCAATACATGGGGGGGCTTAACTTTCGACAATATGATGCGGCCCAACCAGTCTATGACCAGTGGGGGTAGCAGCCGGCTTCCCCTGAAATTTTCCGTTTATGGCGGTTATCGGTTCGATTATGGTGGCACCTTCTCCCAGCAGGGGCATGAAAGTATTTCTGTTGCTGCGCTTTATAAAAATCAGGGTACTTTTCACCAGTTTGATCTGGGAGTTTACTGGTCTAAAGATCCCGTATCTCTGGGATTGTTGTATCGCGGCATCCCTTTCCTGAAAAACCCTGCAGGCAGCAATATGAATAACGATGCCCTGGTGCTGATGGGAGGCCTGCGCACCCGCGACCTGCGCATTGGATACAGCTATGACTTTACCATCAGCAGGCTGATCAACAATACCGGGGGAGCTCACGAAATATCTGTTATCTATCAGTTTAATCAAATCCCGGCGGCCAAAAGACATGGCAGGATACCTTGCCCCGACGGGCAGTTGTAAAAAGAGTACATTTGATTTAGTCCTCCTAAAAGGAGTTTAAGACATGGATTATGAAGAATTTTACTATCAACTACATTTTGTTGTTACTCATTGCCTTGCAAACCGGGTTGTTGAAAGCCCAGAATGTGGTGGATACACTCTTCTATGAAGCCTTCAATGCATCCACCATGCCCGCAGGATGGACGCAGCAGCGCATTGCTTTCCCTGTTGGAAGTGCCGATTTGCGATGGGAAGTCAAACAAGGGGTAGGAGTATCAGGAGGTTTGCCCAGTGCTGCCAAAGTGGGGTCACACAACCTCTCTTTTCATAAACAGGGAAACTTTAGTTATGTAACCAAACTTATAACCCCACCCATCGTGGTGGAGGGAGGGAATACCTTCAAACCGGAACTTCGGTTCTGGCATGCGCAACGCGAACTGGTATTTCCGGATTTAACCAAACGCAACGATTACCTTAAAGTATACTATCGCCACGGGTTAGTGGGGGAGTGGGTGGAGTTAATCCATTACGAATCACCCAACACCCAGTGGGAAGCAAGGTCATTGTTGTTGCCTGCAGGTATGGATACCACTTACATCGCCTTTGAGGGGATTACCAACTGGGGTGGTGGTGTGGTTGTGGATGAAGTGCAGGTAGTAGAAACCGAAGAATGGGAAATGTACCTGGCTGATGTAATCACCCAGCGATCTACCATTGCACGCATTGCTGCCGGTACCCATAATAACCCTGTGAGCCGCACCCGTTTGCAGGTTAGGGGAAATACCGGTGATTACACGCTTAATAAATTTACGGTCGGCTCCGGTAATACCACTGACAATGACCTCATGCCCCAGGGAGTGAAACTCTACCTTACCCGCGATCGCAATTTCTCTACCCAGTTTCCTGTGGGAAGTGGGAAGGATTTTGTGGATGGAATCGCCGTTTTTGACAATCTTGATCTTACCCTGGCTGACGGATATTCCCACATCTGGGTTACGTATGATATAAAAGAAGATGCCGGAAACCTCCATAGGGCCAATTCATGGATTCCTGCAGGGGGCATACTGGGTTCCTGTGGAACATCACTCCCTGCCCAGGATCAGAATCCGCTGGGCTCCCGCACCATTTACCGCACCATTTTGTATGATGATTTTGAAGAGGAAAACGGCTGGGTACTCACCGGGGAGTTTGAAATTGATGAACCCCAGGGACGTGGAGGAGAAGACGAAGTGGGAGGGAGCGGAAATCCCGGTCCCTCTAAAGCCTTTATTGGCAGCAGGGTATTGGGAACAGACATCACCGGACTGGGCAGCTCGCCCGGTAATTATGAACCCAACCTGGAAGAAAAAGCATGGACCGCCACATCTCCTTCCTTTGATTGCACATATTATGGCGAAGTTACTCTCTCTTTTCAGCGGTGGCTCAATGTATTCTATTCTGGTAACGAAGACAAAGTAAGTGTGGATGTGAGTATTAACGGCGGATCCACATGGCAGGAAGTATGGCGCAACGATGTGTTCGTAGGTTCGGCCATCAACTGGAGCGAACAAACCATCGCAATCCCACAGGCAGATCGCCAGCCCGATGTAAAAATTCGCTTTACCCTGGGCCCCACCTCTTCCGGCAATAATTACAGTGGCTGGCACGTGGACAACCTGATGGTAACAGGTAACTTCATCACCAGGGATACTGGAGTAACCGGCTGGCTCTATCCTCAAACCGGATGCGGCCTTACCGATAATGAGGAAGTGGCTGTTGTGGTGAAAAATTTTGCCATTGAGCCTACACCCGAAAACCTGCCTGTGGGCTACTCTATCGACGGTGGGAACACCTGGCACAAGGAATATATCCCACATTCCATAACCGCCGGCGAATCTGTAACCTATATTTTTAATACTACCATTGATTTGTCCCAGCCAGGGAATCACGCGATATTGGCACGGACTTTTCTGGAAGACGATCAGTTTGATGATAATGACGAATACAGCAAGGATGTTTTTTCCATTCCTACATACAGCCGTCCTTATGCCACCGGTTTTTCCGACAACAACGGTTATTGGTTACCGGGAGGGCCTTCCGGATCATGGGAATGGGGTATTCCTTCAGGAGCAGTTCTCAACAGCGCTTTGGAAGGAAGCAAAGCATGGGGTATCCATCTTGCCGGTGCTTATCAGAACAATGAAACAGGATGGATTGAAAGCCCCTGCTTTACTTTCCATGATGAGGATTATACGGTACTGGAATTTTTGATCCAAACCCATACGCCTGAAGATGATGGTGTAACGCTGCAGTATTCGCTCAACGGAGGGGCCAGCTGGCAGCTGATGGAAGCATGGAAGGACACATTGACCTGGAACTGGCATGATTCGGAGGAGATAACCTGGCTTGCATCACGTTTTGGTTCGGGGAAAGGGTGGACCGGAGAAACCCTTCCTCCCCGACAAGTAAGGACAGTGATGCCATTGTCCTTTAAAAACCAGGAGAAGATTCGTTTCCGGCTGGCTTTTGCCGGTGGTGTCAATGAATCTTACGAAGGAGTTGTTTTTGACTCCTTTCGTTTGTATCAGGCTCCGCCTGATGTGGGTGTTTCGCAACTGATTGAACCGGTGGACGATTGTATCCTTTCGGAAAACCAACCGGTGACGGTAGAAGTATTTAATTACGGAATCAATGATTTGCCTGCCGGAACCGAAATTCCGGTTTCTTTGAAGCTGGAAGGCTATGATAAGGTGACAGAATTGCTGAAGCTTGTTCAACCCCTTGCTGCCGGAGAGTCGATCACATATACCTTTGATGCCCGGTTTGATATGACTGCCCCGGGAGATTACCCTGTGCTGGCATACACCGCTTTGTCAGGCGATGATGGTTTTTTCCATCCCGGCCAGAGCAACGATACCCTTCAAACCAGCGTCACCGTTTTTGGTTTTCCCGAACCCGACCTGGGAGAGGACATCTATTCGATTGTGCCTGATACACTGGAGTTGCAAACCACCCAAAGCTATGTGGCTTATCTGTGGCAGGATGGTTCAGTGGGTACAACCTTTCAGGTAAACGAACTGTCGACCCAAATGTACAAGGTTATCGTTACCGACGAAAACA
>SLPR01000556.1 GCA_007131895.1 Bacteroidales bacterium
CCTTCCCATTTCTCCAGATCCCATTTATTGATAAATCTTGCATGACTTTTGGGCTGCATTTTATATCCGTATTTTTTGGTAAACACCCAGGTAAATTCAGCGCCAAAAAACAAAATAAGACAAGAATAGGTAACCCACAACATCATGATAATAATGGAACCTGCAGCACCATAAACACTTCCCGGACTGGCAGCTCCGAAATAATAACTCAGACCTTCCCTTCCGACGGCAAAAAGGAACGAGGTTATAAAAGCACCAATCCAGACACTTTTCCAGCCAATTTTAACATCAGGAAGGTATTTGAAAATTAATGCAAACAAGATAGTTATCACTCCAAATGAAAGAACAAGATCGGACAACTTGAGAAGGTAATAAGCAATATCAGGTATCCAGCGGGCAATGTAATCTTTCAAGGCTGAAAGCAGGGCAGAGAGGACAAAACTTACCAGAAGCAAAAATCCAATCACCAGTACAAACCCGAAGCTTTTGGTGCGATCAATCAAATAGCGTAAAATTCCGCTTTTGGGGTCAGATTTTACTTCCCATATTCTGTTAAGGGAAATCTGAAGATGGTAAAATACACCGGTTGCACCAAACAAGAGAGCTCCGATACCAATAATTGCCGCAACCCATGATGTTTCATCTTCACTGGCATTGGTAAAAATGGACTCTACCGAATCGGCTGTTGACTGCCCCATACTTGAACGGATCTCGTCATACACCTTTCCTTCTATAATCTCGGCCCCCCAGAAATAACCCAGCATACTTATGATGATTACAAGCAATCCCGGCAATGACAAAATAGCGTAGTAAGCAACGATTGCACTTAAACGCCACGGATCATCCTTATTCCATGATATTGCTGTATCCTTGATAAGCCCAGGTAAATGCTTGAATTTGAAGCGTTGCGCAATGATTTTATCCTGTGCTGACATGATTTTCTGCTTTCAACTGGGAGTTAAATGGTTATACTGCCAAGTTGGCTCAGAATCCCAAAAACATTCAGTAGCCAGATAATGACAACAATTACAACAAGTACATTGAGGATACTTTTAATTTTGCGGTCCATGGGAATGAAAGTATTCACAAGCCATAAAAGAAGTCCGGCAACGATTAATACGATGAAAATGTTTAATAATGGCATAATACTATTTTTTTTGTTAGGTGTTAAAGGTACGTTGTACAACTTTTTAAGTTGTTACGAATCTTCCGGAAAAACTTACATAAATCACAGGTGTTGGCTGGAGAAGAATCGCCGGGAATTCGTTTTGCTGATATCATAGAAAACGCCCCTTTCAATCCTGACATCCGGAACAGCAATACCGAAAGCAGGATTGTGGCTGCCCTGGAACGAATTTCGAAAACAAAACCGTCAAAATAGAAGTCTTTGAAATAATTAATTTCGCCTTCCATACGTTAAAATAACAAAACCCTAAACTATATAAAAAAAAAGTTTATTTTTGCCAACGACATACAATATTGCAAACAAAAGGAAATGTTCTTTTTCATTCCGACACACTAATCAAAAACACTATCATTCCTTAATTTAAAAATCAGACCTTCCATGAAAAAAAAAGCCATCACAGGAATTTTGATTATGTTTATTTTTACGGTAATTGCAGGAGCCAGCAACCTCCTGACGGAGAATGCCGAAGAACCCGGCAATAATTCCTTAGAATTGCATGAAGATATGCCTTCTTCCTATCTGGGATTAACCACCGGGCTCAATTTTGGAGGTCTCTTTGCCATAGCAGGCGATTTCCATTTGAATCAGAATACCACATTTGCACCGTCACTGGGTATAGGGTCATGGGGTTTCAAGCTTGGGCTCGATTTCAGGTTTTACCGCAATCATCCTGTGGGTCGCTTTTTTTCCGTCGGTGTATCAAGGGCCACCGGGTTGCCAGAACCTCTCGAATTAGAAATGGCCACGACCAATAATAGCAGTGGCGAAAATGTCAGCATAACTTATAATCCGGTTAACAATCTAAACCTGGGAATGGGTTATGCATGGAAAATGGGTAACCGTTCCCGATTCGTACTTGATTTCGGGTATGCACTAAAAGTATCCCGCGGAGATGGTTACGAGGTAGGCAGTGGGAAGACCCTCACAGATGAATCAAAGCAGCTAATGGCGATTTTAAGGCCGGGAGGATTAAGACTGGGCTTAGGTTTTCATTTTGGACTTTAACCTTAATAAATCTCTTCCGTGATCAGGGGACTTCTAAGGATTGCAGTTTTCATTGCTTTTATAACGGGATTATCACCGCATCATATGGTGAAGTGCCAACCTCCGCTTCATCTTAAGTGGTATAGTATAAAGACTCCTCACTATCGAATTGTTTTTCATGACGGGTTGCAGGACAAAGCGCTTGAAACAGCGGCCATTATGGATCATATTTGGGCAAAAGTGCCCGATGTTTATGCCGTCAATCCTACACCCATTAGTCTTTATCTCAATAGTCTTACCGCCACGTCAAATGCCTTCGTGGCCCTGGGTCCTCGCCATATGCATTTTTATTTGCATCCACCACAAAATGTCAATATGCTGGGAAGTGCCGACTGGGTGAACCTGCTGGCGGTTCACGAGTTCAGGCATGTAACACAGTTTGATTTCCTGGATCGCAATTATTTCTCCATATTCTCAGCCCTTTTTGGTGATATGGGACGAAGTGTGCCGGCTATGCTGTTTGTGCCCATGTGGTACTACGAGGGAGATGCCATTTCAGCCGAGACTTCGTTCACAGCTCATGGACGTGGGAGGTTGCCCGAGTTTGAAATGCCCCTCAAGGCCATTCTTACCGGTACAGATCAAAAATTCAGCTATAACCAGGCATCCCTGCTTTCTTACCGGCGTTTCTATCCCAATCACTATTATCTGGGGTACTTTCTGCACACCCATGTATCGCGCAACTATGGGTTGGAAACCTGGCCCGGGGTCATTGATCAGGTTACACGCGGCAAGTTTTTCTCCCAGGGTCTGAAAAAGCAAACGGGACTACCCTCGCGAAAAATCTTCCGCAACACCATGGATGAGCTCAGGGATATGTGGAGCGGCCAGACAGAACCACTACCCGGGTCTGTCACTCCGATGCCATTTAGCGAATCAACTCCTTATACCAACTACCGATATGGGCACCGAATGGCGGATGGAACTATTGTCTCTGTCAGATATGGGTTGGGATATGCCCCAATGATCATACGTACCGGTGAGGGAGGTCAGGAAGATCGACTCAGGGGGTTAAACAACGATATTCGTATTTCAACCAATGGAGAGAAGATAGCCTGGAGTACATACACACCCAACCTGCGCTGGGATATGCAGGATTATTCCGATATCATGCTCATGGATGCCACATCAGGCAAGGTGAAAAAAATCACCAGTAAACAGAAATATGTATCCCCTGCCCTTTCTCCCGATGGGCGTAGTATTGCAGCCATAAACTACCATGAAAGCCTGGATTATACACTGGACATTATAGATACAGAAAATATTGGCATCCTTTATAGTTTACCAATGGAATCGGGTATGGTTCCCCGCACCCCATCCTGGTCGGACGACGGCAACTATATTGTTTATACACTTTCGGGCAATGGAAATTCAGCCATTTGCATGCTGGACACTGAAACCCTCCAGATAAGAAAATATCATGTGGATCCATTGGAGAATATCTCCTCTCCTGCCCTTTCGGGTCCGTATATCTATTTCATATCCTCAGCGCGGGGAAGTAACGATCTGCATGCCATTCACCGTGCATCAGGGCGCAGGTTTATTGCTCTTACCGGCGGATATGGTTTTTTCAACCCTTTTGTAAACCACCTGTCAGGGGAGTTGATCATCGAATCGTATACCCCAGATGGATACAGGTTGTATTCATGGGTGCCAGATCCGGAAAAATTCGCCCCTTATGTCACATCTAAAAGAAAGACACATTATATCGATCCGTTACTTGCTGAGGGATCGCGGGAAGATCTTTTTCAGAAATATTCAGCCGATACTGATTCTTACAGTATCCAAGCTTTTCATCATTTCCCGCAGGGGTTGAAGCTGCACAGCTGGTTTTTCCTGCCCGAACTACAAGGTTTATCAGGCACTGCCATCATCAGTGATCCCCTTGCCCTGCATTCAATAAGCGGGACACTGGGTTACAACCAAAATGAGGGTACCACATACCAGGCACTGGATTACACTTTCAGAGGATTGTTTCCGGTGATGAGTCTGAGCGCCCTCAATGGACAACGCACCATGTACTCCGGCACCGACTCAACCTACTACCACTGGAATGAGCAGTCAATCAGGATGGGTGCCTCATTGCCCCTTAACTTTTCGCTCGAAGACTTTACCCACAAATTAAACCTGGGAACAAATCTGAATTACACTTTTGTAAACAACCTGGACCACCGGTTTAAGAAAAATTATAACCGTGGCAACGGGGCTTTCAGATGGGCACTCGCAGGGCTGTCATGGCAGAGCTATAAAATGATGGCTCCACGCGATTTCTATCCCTCGTTGGGGCTACAAGTGGATGCATCCTACCGCACAACCATTCAATCAAGCGACTACGCTGGATCACTAACCAGCCTTGCAGCCACTGCTTTCCTGCCAGGGCTGAGCCGGCACCATTCTTTCAGACTGCATGGCACGTGGGAGAAGCAAAACCCCGGTTTAAACCCCGACAAAGGTTATATCTTCTCTTCTGAGGTACTTTTTTTCAGGGGATACGTCCCTGTTTTCCATTTGGAGAATTCAAAGCTATCTGTGGATTATTCCTTCCCGATAGGATATCCCGATATTGGGCTGGGTGGGTTTATTTATTGTAAACGGATCAGGGGAAACCTGTTTTTTGATTACGGCATTGGGCAAACGTTTGGCTATACTCAAACCTTCCAATCCTATGGAGTAGATCTTCTGTTTGACCTTCATTTTTTCCGCTTCCCGGCCGAAATCGACCTGGGCATACGCCTGGTAACCACCACCGCCGAAAACTACAAGACCGAATTTATCTTCTTTCAACGATTCTGATATGGTCAAATGAGATAGACTTAAAGCAAAACCAAATCCTTTTTTCTCATTAGGTTTATATTTGACAGGTCGCTATTAATTCTTGTTTTTTAAATATGATTGATTATTGTGATTTGCAACCTTCTGAACATAAAACTGGAAACCACTGATTTAAGGATTGATTGCCCGGAGCATGAAGAAAAATCCAGTTGAACCCTCCCTGTGCTTATTTGCAGAATTGCGATATGTGTAACCCCTTTAATTGCGAACCAACCTCAACCGCAATTGACTAATTAAAAGCACCTCCCAGATATTCCTTTGTTTTCTCCTGTGTTGGATTATTGAAAAACGCTTCTGCAGGGCCTTGTTCAACAACATCGCCCAGGTACATAAATACAACGTAATCGGCAATTCGCCTGGCTTGTCTCAGCACATGGGTTACCAGCACAATGGTATAATCCTTCCTGAGTTCCACAAACTGGTTTTCAATGATTCTGGCAGAAATGGGGTCAAGTGCAGAGGTAGGTTCGTCGGCAAGGATAATCTCCGGATTCACAGCCAGGCCGCGCGCCAGGCAAAGACGTTGCTGCTGCCCTATACTCAACCGGATTGCAGGATCGTTCAATCTGTCCTTTACTTCTTCCCAAAGGTTGGCCTCTCTGAGGTACTTTTCCACGAGTGGTGCAAGATTCTTTTTGTGCCGGATACCTTTCAACTTTAAACCATAGGCCACATAAGATTAGATTTTCCCTTGATTTCCTATAAAAGGACTTATGTGGCTATGTGCCTATGTGGTAAATATTTTTTCATAACCACATAGACACATAGAAATCATAGCTTTATTTAGTGATCATGCCCCCCGGCCCCATGCTCCAGCATTCCATGAATTCCTACCAAAAGGTGCACATAATCAACATATGCTTCCACGTAAGCCCGGCCCTGCTCAACGGAATTATCTTTTTGGGCGCTGAGCTGGTTAACTGTCTGAAACTTTTCATTTACTACTCTTTCTATATGACCGAGAAACCGTCTGTTTAATTCCTGAACACTTTGTGTCTCAATAGAATTATCTGCCATTTGCACAATGGGAGCCACTTGTCCTGCAGGTTTCAATCCGGTAAAAGGTGCGCCTTCAGTTTCTCGATGCAGCCTTACAAGGGTTTCGAGAAAGTGTTTTTCAACAATAGTATAGATTTCCTTATCCCCTGATTTCAGGTTGTAGGTTTTTCGGAACAAATCTTTTATTTCAGCTTCCTGACTTTCACTTACCCATTTCAGTAGAAGATTTACATTGTTTGTTTCAAGGGCTTTGTATGCGTCTATGATCACAGGCCCGTCATAGGAATCACAATGGGCAGATACGGGATTTGTTGAGAGTAGCAGCATTGAAACTATCAACAGAATGAATGTTTTGAATGTTGTTTGCATAATTTTTAAAATTTATAGGATTAAGAAATACAAATTTGAATTTTCAAACAAATGTATCCCCTCGGAACCGGTGAATCGCTCCATTTTATAAAGTGGCACTCATTTTTTTAGGAAAAACTGAGCTTATCTGGTAAG
>SLPR01000372.1 GCA_007131895.1 Bacteroidales bacterium
CTCGATCGCTCCATCCTTAATACCCAGCAAAGAGTTACCCTTATCAACCAATTACATGAAACAGCCCAAAAATTTGAGAATGCAACCGGCATAGACTTCCACTATAGTGGCCTTCCCTATATCCGGACACGTACAGCTGAAAAAATTGAATCCGAGCTTCGCCTGTTTGTTATACTTGCTCTCATTATTGCATCTCTTGCTTTACTGGCATTTTTCAGAAGCTTTAAGGTCGTATTTTTTTCGGTACTCATTGTTATCATCAGTGTAATCTGGGCCCTGGGGCTGGTAGCGGTGCTGGGTTATGAAATCACCATTCTCACAGGCATTTTGCCTCCTTTGCTGATTATCATAGGGGTGGAAAACTGCATTTTCCTGCTCAACAAATACCACCAGGAATACAAGTTGCATGGCAACCAGATGAAATCGCTGGTGAGGATGGTGCAGCGGGTGGGAAAAGCAACCATGCTCACCAATGCAACCACAGCAGTAGGATTTGCCACCTTTATCATAACCGGCAATAAGATACTGGTTGAGTTTGGCATTGTGGCCGCACTCAATATCCTGTTTGTTTTTATCCTAACCCTGTCGCTTATTCCTATCTTTTTCAGTTATCTGAAACCGCCACAGGTAAAACATATCAAACACCTTGAAAGCGCATTTCTGCGCAAAGCAATTAAACGGGTTGTTCATACGGTGGTATTTCACCGCAGCAGGGTTTATTTTGCTTTCAGCATCCTGCTTGTCATCGGCATTGTCGGCATCAGCCGCCTGCATACATCCGGAAGTGTTGTAGACGACATACCCCACCGCGATCCCATCTACAAAGACCTTCAGTTTTTCGAACGCAACATCAACGGCATTCTTCCCCTTGAAATACTGGTAGAAACAAGCCGTCCCAATGGCATAACCCACCCACGAACCCTTCAAGCCATTGACCGCCTGCAAGACACCCTTGCCCTTTTTCCTGAACTCTCCCGCCCACTCTCCATTGTAGAGGTAATGAAGTTTGCCAAACAGGCATTTTACCGCGGAAATCCTGACATGTACGAGCTTCCCAACAGTCACGAACGCAACTTCATCATGTCGTACCTGCCCCGCAATGAAGAGATGAATGACAACCTGATAAGTTCGCTGGCAGACAGCACCATGCAGAAGACAAGAATCAGTGTACAAATGGCCAACATTGGCACCAATCGCATCAGGGAAATCCAGGAACAACTGCAACCGTCTATTGACTCAATTTTTGATGCTGAAACTACCCGGGTCAGCATGACCGGTGCCAGTGTCATTTTCCTCAAAGGCTCAGGCTACCTCATCAAAAACCTGCTCACGAGTCTTATTTTTGCCGTTATTATCATTTCTCTGCTCATGGCCCTGCTGTTCAATCAATGGAGAATGATACTCATTTCATTGCTGCCCAATCTTTTTCCACAACTCCTTACCGCCGCGCTCATGGGCTTCGCTGGGGTACCCATCAAACCCTCTACCATCCTGGTTTTCAGCATTGCCCTGGGAATATCAGTAGACAATTCTATCCACTTCCTGGCCAAGTTTAAGCAGGAACTGGCATTCAACAATTTCAACATCAAACATGCCGTAATTACTGCCCTCAGAGAAAGCGGCATTAGCATGTTGTATACCTTTACCGTATTATTTTTCGGATTCAGCATTTTTACAGCCTCCTCTTTTGGTGGCACACAGGCCCTGGGGTATCTCATTGCTTTCACTTTGCTCATAGCGCTTATCTCAAACCTGTTCCTCATGCCTTCCGTTCTGCTTTCTCTGCATAAACGAATTATCATCAAGAATTTCCGAATGGAGGAAGGATATACTAACGGAGGCTTCCCGGAAGACTTTGCAGGGGAAACAGAACCTGACATTGCCTCCCGTGAAGAGATTTATGAATTAGAAAAGGGGAAATAATTTCAGACCTGCAACAGGTTTTTTAAAATCCAGGTCAGTCTTTGTTTTTGTCAGGTAATCTATTTGTTTTAACTTTACGCACGTTGCAAAGAGCGATAAATTTCAACCTTCAAAACACACGCATGAAAGGAATTATTCTCGCCGGTGGCTCCGGCACACGACTGTACCCCATTACCCTGGCTATGAGCAAACAGCTGATGCCGGTATTCGACAAACCCATGATCTATTATCCGCTTTCGGTGCTGATGATGGCAGGGATCAAGGACATTCTGATAATCTCTACCCCCCACGACCTGCCCCATTTTGAGAAATTACTGGGAGACGGCAGCCGCCTGGGGTGCAACTTTGAGTATGCCGAACAGGCGGTACCCAACGGACTGGCCCAGGCGTTTGTTATTGGAAAAGAGTTTATCGGCAATGACAAAGTGGCCCTGATTCTGGGCGACAACATTTTCTACAGCAATGGTCTTCAAAACCTTTTACAGGAAAACAATGACCCTGATGGAGGGGTGGTTTTTGCCTATCATGTTTCTGATCCTCAGCGATATGGTGTGGTGGAATTTGATGACAACCTCAAAGCCATTTCCATAGAAGAAAAACCCAGTCAACCCAAATCCAACTATGCTGTTCCGGGGCTCTATTTTTATGACAACTCGGTGATAGATGTTGCTGCCAACATACAACCCAGTCCAAGAGGAGAATATGAAATTACCGATATAAACAAGCACTATTTAAGCAAAGGAAAGCTTAAGGTGGGAATTCTTAACCGGGGCACCGCATGGCTGGATACCGGCACTTTCGACTCACTGATTCAGGCCGGACAGTTCGTGCAGGTTATCGAGGAGAGGCAGGGATTAAAAATCGGCTGCATTGAAGAGATAGCCTATCGAATGAAATTTATCAACAAAGGAAAACTCAAAGAAATTGCCCAACCCCTTATCAACAGCGGCTATGGCAAATACCTGATGCAAATAACAGAAGAAACCAAATACATTTAAATCGTAGTCATGGCTAAGAAAAGAAGAATCCTCATTACCGGAGGTGCAGGTTTTATTGGCAGTTGCCTTGCAGAAAAGCTTATCAGTGACCCGGATAATTTCGTAGTGCTGGTTGACGATCTTTCCACGGGAGAAATGAAAAAACTGCCACAGCAACCCAAAGACAACCTGAGATTTGTTAAATGTGATGTAAACAATTACAGAGATATAGCAGAAGTAATGCTGGCCAATCATTTCGACTATGTATTTCACTATGCAGCATTTGTGGGGGTTAAGCAAACACAGGCCAACCCTATTAAAGTCCTTAAAGACCTGTATGGCATTGAGCATATTTTCGACCTGTGCAAAAACTCAGGGGTAAAGCGGGTGTTTTTTGCTTCTTCTTCAGAGGTATATGGTGAACCGGTAGACCTTCCCCAAAACGAAGAAACTACACCTCTGAACTCGAGAATCCCTTATGCCGTGGTTAAAAACGTTGGAGAAGCCTACCTGAAATCCTACAAAAAGGAATATGATCTGGACTATACCTGTTTCCGGTTTTTCAACACCTATGGCCCCAAACAAAGTGTTGACTTCGTGATGTCAAAGTTCATCGCACTTGCCTTGAAAAACAAACCTATACCCATCTATGGTGATGGTTTGCAAACAAGAACCTTTTGCTTTATTGACGACAATATCGAAGCCACCAGCAAAACCTTATACAGTGACGAGTACATCAATGATGTAGTGAATATAGGTTCCGATTTCGAAATCACCATCCTCGATCTGGCCAAAATGGTCATCAGGCTCACGGGCTCTGCTTCTGCCATCGAATACAGACCTCCACTGCCGGAAGGGGATATGAAAAGAAGGTATCCCGATATCACAAAAATGAGAAAGCTGCTCAACAGAGACCTCATCTCCATGGAAGATGGAATCAAAAGGATTCTTTCGGATACCCGATATATAATTCCGGAAGATTTGGATTAACATTGAACAAGGTCATAAGTCTATATGTTTCAAGCAATATCCACTTCCTGTTTCATACTCTTTGTTCTGTTTAAGAAGTCAATTAAATCACTCATTAAAAAGGTTCCGGAATGTCGTCAAAACTGAAAGAATTAACAGAAAAAATCAACCTGTATATCAACACCATAGAGCTGGTAAAACAACCCGAGGAGTTATACCTACCTGTTGACTATTGCCTGAACAATGGAGGCAAACGTGTACGACCGCTCATGGCACTGCTTGCCTGCGATATGTTCGACGGAAACATTGACCATATAACCGGCCCTGCCGTGGGTATGGAAATATTTCACAACTTCACCCTTATGCATGATGACATCATGGATGAAGCCCCCCTGAGGCGCGGAAAACCTTCTGTATACAAAAAATGGAATGCCAATACAGCGATTCTCTCAGGCGATGTGATGTTTGCCATGGCCATACAACACATTGCAAAGTGCCCCCCTGAGCATCTCAAAACCATCCTGGATCTCTTCAACAAAACCGTTATCGAAGTATGCGAAGGACAACAATACGACATGAACTTTGAGACCCTCGACAAGGTAACTGAAGAACAATACATCAATATGATCAGGCTCAAAACAGCGGTATTACCTGCTGCATGCCTTCAATCCGGGGCAGTTATTGCCGGAGCATCGCAAGAGGAATCCAGGTTGATTTATGATTTCGGCGAAAATGTGGGAATCGCTTTCCAGATCAAAGACGACTGGCTGGATATCTTTGGCGATGAAGACACCTTTGGGAAAAAAACCGGTGGGGATATTATTGCCAATAAAAAAACCTGGCTTTATATCAAAGCTTTTGAAATGGCCAATGAATATCAATTGCGCGACCTGCGCAATGCTTTTACCAACCGCATCTTCAACCCGGAAGAAAAAATCAGCATGGTAAAAAAGGTTTATCTTGAGCTGGCCCTTGACCAGTCTGCGTTGGATAAAATGGAAGAATACAACAGCAAAGCCATCGCAAGTCTTGACAAAATTGATATCGCCAACGAAAAGAAAGAAGACCTTAAAGAACTTGCGCAAAACCTGCTGGACAGGGCGATTTAGTCATTACGGTTCAAAAGATTCCAACAGCTGAGATTTCTGAAAAAACGGCAAGCAAAAAATCTTTTAAAATAACTACCTTTGCAGGCCTTTTCGTTTGGTACCCAACCTGCCGGAAAGGCCTGACTTTTTTTGATAGGGTAAAAAATGTCCCCTGTTATGACATTTTTATTTTGGGCTTCCATTGTAAAAGAAGCTAAAATGAAATAATCCTGTTATGCAAGAAAAATTTCCGACGCAAGTCTATTCAGAAATCGGAGAACTTGAAGGGGTAATTATCCACTCCCCAGGCCCGGAGGTAGAAAACATGACCCCCGGCAATGCTGAGAGAGCACTCTACAGCGACATTCTCAACCTTTCAGTGGCAACCAAAGAATTTAACCAGCTCAAAGGCGTGCTGGAAAAAGTATCCACAACTTTTGAAGTGAAAGATTTGCTTTACGATGTGCTGAAAAACGAGAAAGTAAAAGAAAATCTGCTGGACAGAATATGCCAGCATGAAGCCGTTCCCTGCATCAAATCTTTTTTGATGTCGCTGGATGAAAAGGAACTCGCACGGCAATTGATCGAAGGAGTGCTGACACAAAAGGAGACCCTTACCAGCTTCCTGAGTAAAGAGCGCTACGCCCTGCGCCCGCTGCACAATTTCTTCTTTACCCGCGATGCATCTATCTCGGTTTACGACAATGTATTCATGGGCAAAATGTCTTCGCCTGTAAGATTGCGCGAAAGCCTTATCATGGAGGCGATCTTTGATTTCCACACCTCTTTCAGCACCAAAACCATCAGCCCGCTCAACCATAAAACGGACAGCATCAAGATTGCCATTGAAGGGGGTGATGTGCTGGTAGCCCGCCACGATATCATCCTGGTAGGAATTGGCCCACGCACAACTCCCCAGGGAGTAGACTTTATTCTTGAACAGCTTAAGGATAAAAACGAGTATCAGCATATCATCGTTCAGGAACTCCCCTCTTCGCCCGAATCTTTTATCCACCTCGATATGGTATATACCATGCTCGACATGGATAAATGCATGATTTATGAGCCCGTAATCATGAAGATGAACAAATACCAGACGGTGCATATTTATGCTGAGGGTGGCAAGGTAAAGTTTATAAAAGAGCAGGAAAACATCCCGACAGCATTGAAAAACCTGGGAATGGATCTTGAGCCTCTCGTATGCGGAGGAAGAGACGATTCGTGGTTTCAGGAGAGAGAACAATGGCACAGCGGCACCAACTTTTTCGCCCTTGCCCCCGGCAAAGTGATTGGATATGCCCGCAACGCCAAAACCATCGAAGAACTCAACCGGCATGGCATGGAGGTCATCAAAGCATCTGACGTAATCAAAGAAAAGATCAACCTGGACGATTACCAGAAATACGTTATCACCATTGATGGCAGCGAATTACCCCGTGGTGGAGGTGGTGGCCGTTGCATGACCATGCCTGTAAGCAGGAAGCATGTGAACTGGTAGGGGGCTATATTTCGGAATTTAGATTTTAGAATGAGGAGTGAAAAGTGAAAAGTGATGAGTGATGAGTGATGAGTGATGGATATAGATTTTAGAATGGAAAA
>SLPR01000101.1 GCA_007131895.1 Bacteroidales bacterium
ATGAAGAAGATAGGGATAGTCGTATTGGTAATCGGATTGCTGATTACAATTTTCACCGGATTTCAATTTATAACCAAAGAGAAGGTAGTAGATATTGGTGAAATCCAAATCACCCGCGACAAAAAACATAGCCTTGCATGGTCTCCTCTTATTGGGGTAGCAGTGATGGTTGTGGGCGGGGGAATTCTGTTGTTTGGGGCAAAGAATAAGCCTTAAACTTAATACTTATCATCAGGAATACAGCCAACCAGGGCCATTGGATCTTTTCCTCTGATCTTACCTGAAGTTTTATCAGAGTAATGATTGCAATGACTAAGGCTGACAATTAAAACAGTTAAATAAATAATTTATTTTCAAACATTTAAAAAATTACTATTATGGGAAGCTTACTTTACGTCATCGCGGTTATTTTGCTAATTGCCTGGGCAATTGGTTTTATTGGCTACAGTGCTGGAGGGATTATACATATCCTGTTGGTTATTGCAGTTATTGCTATACTTTTCAGACTCATTTCCGGTCGAAGGCTCTAAACTTGCAATTATTAATTGTAATCATCATCCATCCAACAAAACATTTTCATAACGGGCATGATTCGTTAAACCTAATCATGGATAAAACTCATTATGCGGGTTTTCTCTGTCTAAAAATTTAAACATAACTACAAATGAAATCAGGAAAAGTTTTATTAGGCGTACTGATAGGTACCACTGCCGGAGCATTGATGGGCATGTTGTTCGCCCCTAAAAAAGGGGTCGATGCCCGCAAAGAAATTGCGAAAATGGGAAGAGAATATTCAGATACCATCAAAGTGAAATACGACAAAACCCTTGACGAACTAACAGAAAAGTTTAAAATGACCAAAGACAAGGTCTCTGATCTTGCCCGCCATGTCAGGGCTAAAGAAGAAAAACTAAAAAAGGGTAACGAGGTAGAAATCAGTTAAGTTATGGATGACAAAGTGAATATGTTTGAGGCACTTTATGAAAGGGCGGTCGATTTTGGGAAAACCAGCCTTGAATTGACCAAACTGAAAACAATTGAAAAAACAACAGATGTTGTTTCTTCTTTCATTCCTCTCACTATTGTCTTTGTATTATTCACTTTTTTCATCCTTTTCCTTACTATTGGAATGGCTTTCGTGATGGGAGATATGATGGGCAATGTAGCGTATGGGTTTTTCATTGTGGCCGGGTTTTATTGTATTATTGGTCTGGTTACCCATTTCTTCTTTCATGAAAGGCTGAAAAGGTTTTTTGGCAATTATGTTCTTAAATTGTTATTTAAATAATCACCAATGAACGACATAACTTCCCTTTCCGAATTAAGGAAATCCATCGTGTTTTTAGAAGCTGAGCAGGAAGTCAAAGGGCAAATGTTGCGGCAACAATTCCAGTTGACTTACGAGGGGTTGAAGCCGGTTAATCTTCTGAAAACAGCTGTACTGGAGATGTCTTCAAAACCACACCTGACGGCAAAACTTTTAGTAACCTCCACAGGCGTAGCCTTAGGATATCTCACAAGAAAAATCATAACAGGTGCAACTGGAGGTATATTCAGAAATATTTTCGGCTCGATCCTTCAGTTTGGTGTTACAAGCCTCATAGCCCGTCATCCGGGCGAGATAAAATCGTTCAGCCTGTTTGCCAAAAGATCTCTTTTTGGCAGAAGAAAAGCGAATACAGAAGATCAGTGACAATGCTGGCTGTCTTTGGCCAGCAGTGATGGATTGGCCAGGGTGCTCAATTTTAGAATAGGCTGGCATTCTGGTTTTTACTAATATTTAAAAACAACGCTCAAGGTGAACATCTCTTTTCCAAAAATATTTTTCATCATTGCAACCACTTTTGCCCTGTTTGCAATATTTGTAGTGGCCAGACCCATTCTTATTCCCATCAGCTTTGCATTGCTGATTTCATTTATTCTATTGCCTCTGGCCATAAGATTTGAAAATGCGGGGGTAAACCGCATGGGTGCTGCTATGTTTGCTATTCTGACAACGACATTGGTGCTGGGGGGCGGTATATATCTTTTCTCAACCCAGATTATTTCTATGACAGGTGAGTTTTCGAATTTCCAGGAGAAAGTTATACAGGTATTTGCCGAGACTACTGCCTGGTTGAACAGCAACATGCGCATTGTACCCGACCTGGGAAAAGATGAATTAATGGACCAGTTAAAAAACTGGTTAAGTGAATCATCCGGCTCTCTGGTGCAGCAAACTTTCAGCGGGTCGGCTGGCTTTATCGCCGGGCTTATTGCCACCATCATATTTACTTTTCTGTTCCTGATTTACAGGGCAGGGTTTAAGCAGGCCTTCGTTCTTTTTTATCCTGAAGAAAAAAGAGGACAAGCCATGAGGATGCTCAAGTCCATTCAGATGGTGGGACAAAAATACCTGGTAGGAGTGATCCTGATTGTTATCATCATTGGTATAATAAACAGTGTTGCGCTACTGATAATTGGAATCGACTACCCGTTCTTCTTTGGCTTTCTGGCTGCTATACTGGCCATTATACCTTATGTGGGAACTACCATTGGAGCCACGATACCGGTTCTGTATGCTTTTATGACCTATGACTCTATCTGGACACCCATTGCGGTATCTATTACCTTTTGGGCCATCCAGGTGGTGGAAAGCAATTTTCTGAGTCCGAAAATTGTGGGCGGAACCCTAAAAGTCAATGCACTGGCTGCCATCATAAGTATTATCGTTGGGGCATCGGTGTGGGGCATTGCAGGAATGATTTTGTTTCTCCCCTTTACAGCTATGCTGAAAGTAGTTTGCCAGGAATATGATGACTTAAAACCCATTGCATTATTTATTGGTGAGCAAAATGTAAAAGAAAAAAGCATGGATATTAAAGCGATCAGCCAATGGAGAGTGAAATTAAAAGAATGGTTTTCGAAACTTTAGTGTCCGGCAGGAAACAAGGAATGCTTCGCTTTTAAATACATGCTGGCATTCTATACGTAAAAAGGAGAAGCGTGGAACCTTGTTCTTCTATTTTTGATTATCACAGAGAATACTACTCCCAAAACACAAATAATATGACCAAGCCAAAAGAACCCGGTCTTTCAAAAAACACAAAGCTACGGCATAAGGCTGAAGAGCAGTTGAAAAAAATACGTTCCAACATAGAGGGCCTTACCTCAGAAGCGGATATTCTGAAAGTATTTCATGAATTGCAGGTATACCAGATAGAACTGGAAATGCAAAACGAAGAACTAATGGCAGCAAATGAAAAGACAGAAATTGCCGAAAAAAAGTATACCGATTTGTATGAATTTGCACCTTCAGGATATCTTACCCTTTCCAGGGAAGGAGACATACTGGAATTGAATGATAGCGCAGCCCAGCTGCTCCACAAGGAACTCAAAACGTTGGTAGATAAGAGATTGGCATTGTTTGTTTCAGAAGATACAAGAGCGGTTTTTAATGAGTTTACAGAAACGTTGTTTGCCACCAAGACAAAAGGAAACTGCGAAGCAATCCTGGAAAACGAGGATGCGTTTTTCGCTTATGTAAGCATTGACGGAATTGTAAGCAAAGATGGCGAAACCATTTTACTGTCGATGGTGGATATCACTAAAAGCAAGCAAGCCGAAGAATCGCTGCGCCAGCTGGAAGTTGCCCGGGAAGCATTACTTTTTAAACAAAGTTTCCTTGCCAATATGAGCCATGAAATACGAACACCTCTTACCGGAGTCCTGGGCATGATTGATATCCTGGAGCATACTGAACTTACCAAAGAACAGAAGGATTACTTCCATACATTAAAACTTTCAGGCGAGAACCTCAAGATTATCGTTAATCAAGTGCTGGATTATTCAAAAATTGAAGCCGGGAAGGTAAAACCTGCACCATCAGTGTTCGCGTTTCATTCACTTTTGAGCGAATCCAAAGCACAGTTCAAAGGAAGGATCAAAAAGGGTGTTGAATTCACTATAGAGAATGACCCTGATATCCCTGAATTTATTTTTGCTGACAAAAGACGCATCCATCAGGTAATCAGTAATCTGGTTGCCAATGCTATTAAATTTACCCATAAGGGTTCCATCCTGCTCAAAAGCAAAATGGTTACTCCCAATATCCCCGGTAAGCATATCATGATAAAAATCTCAGTTACAGATACCGGAATTGGCATACCGGCTGAGAAGCAGAAGAAGCTTTTTGAGCCTTTTTCGCAAATAGATGATAAGGATACACGCGAATATGAAGGCACAGGACTGGGGTTGTCAATCTGTAAAGAGTTGGCCATACTGCTGGGGGGAAAAGTAGGGCTTGAAAGCGAATACCAAAAAGGAAGTACTTTCTGGTTTATCTTCCCGGCACAAGTTTGCGAAGCCCCGGTAAAAGAATTTCCTGGTATGCAAAATCATGATCCTTCTATAATGAATCATGAACCTTCTGCAGTGAATCATGAACCCTCTGTAATAAAAACGGAACCTCATACCAACGGTAAGCTTCGTATTCTTTTTGCGGATGATAAACAGGTTAACCAAAAAGTGATAAGCCTGATTCTTAAATCTATGGGGCATATTGTTACTCTGGCCTGCAATGGGGAAGAAGCTGTCAATTTGTTTCATCCTGACAAATTTGACCTTGTACTGATGGACATTCAAATGCCTGTGATGGATGGTATTACCGCTACCCAAAAGCTAAAGGAGAAATATAAAGACACCCCTCCCATAGTAGGGCTAAGTGCCAGTGCATTTGAAGGCGACCGCGAGAAATTTCTTACGCAGGGCATGGACGAATACCTTACCAAACCGGTAAATATAACAGAACTCAAAAAATTATTAGCCCGAATCAGTAATTGAAAACCTCCGGGTATTGTTTTCTATTATAACAACCTGCTATAGTTTAATGTTAATCGCAGTACAATGGTGATAAAATATAATGGGCATCGCTTTACACAATTATGGATAATTATTGCACGATTCACACTTTATTTATCTGTTTTTCCTGGTTTGCAATTCGTGATATTTCTTTAGCGATATCCTCAGGCGAAAGAATAAAGTCGATGCACCCGCTTTCTATTGCGGTTTCCGGCATGTCAGGCTGTGAGGCAGTGTCTGGTTTTTGAGCGATGGTAATGCCCCCCACCTCTTTAATGGAGCAAAGTGCATCTGCCCCATCTCCATCGTAGCCTGAAACGATTACCGCGATTAATTTGCCATCCCAGTTTACGGTGAGCGAGCGCATGAATACAGTGATTACATCGGGCCATCCCCAGGGTTTTGAGATGGGTTTCAGACGAAATTCCTCGTTAAGCACATGTAAGTCACGCTTTTCAGGAATGATGAAAACCTGATTGGGCGTGATGTCTAATTTTTCCGTAATGAGCTCCACTGGCATCCTGGTGTATTTGGGAAGAATTTCGTGAAGAAGTGTGGCCGTCGTTCTCAGGTGATTCACAATGACGATGGCAACACCCAAATCAGGAGGTAAATTTTTCAGCAAACGGATATAGGCATCCAGACCTCCGGCTGAACCGCCCACGCATACAATGGGAAAGTCTTTTGCAGTGTTTTTTGTTTTCATATTTTGTGTTTTTAGTTGACCGGCTGGTGTCTGGTTTTGCCATCTCCTGCATATGTAATATGAAGATGAACATTAGGTTTTGCTTCAATATATTCTGCCCTGATGGCAGTTGAAGTTGAATTCTATTTAATAATTTTTTAACCGTCCGGTTATTTTTTTCAATGAAGTTTTCAATTTGTCTAAGGCACCAAACACGGCTTGTTCATGGGTGTTTGCGAGGTTGGTAACTGCGATGGGATTCATACCTGCCAATCGGGCTTCCACCATACAGCGTTTGTCGTTGTGTCCATCTTTGTTGCCATCTTCATCCGAGAAATGAACTTCAACCCTTGTTATCTGCTCACTAAACCTGCTTAGATGTTCCGAAATTAATGAAGTTGACGAAGCTATAAGATCTTCACTACCGGTTACATTTTTATCTGTATTGATTTGAATTTGCATCTTTTCTATGTTTTTAATTAATAACGAAATATTGCTGCGAGCCCTGCTTCTGAAGGCATCTTGTCGGCCGGGAGAACCATTACCTGTCCACCCATCTTCATTACCAACTCTCCCATATCGTCGAGCAGGTCATCAACTTTGGGATTTGTCAAATCTTTTTTCTGTGTATTCCCCGTCACAAGATTTGTAATCCTGACTGGAATTATCCGGTCGGCCTCCACAATAAGGGTATCAACCCGCCCCTCAACTGCCGCCACAGCAACTTCCTTGTAGTCATCACTGCCTTTGCCATCTGCCCTTGCCTGCTCAAACCAGGAAACCATCGTGTTAAGTTTCAGGGTATATTCGGGTTCCATTATTTCCCAGGCCATACTTGCCAGTATATCTGTTGAAATAGATTTGGGGTTGATTGCAATACTTTCGGCCAGCAGCAACGGATTTTTATTTACCTTTTGAAACAGGCTGTTGTGTTCAGGTAAAGCAGCAAGAATAAGTGGTAAACCGGTAGGTTTTGAATAGCTTTCGTGAATATTATTCGCAACCTCACGAAAAAACC
>SLPR01000016.1 GCA_007131895.1 Bacteroidales bacterium
ATCGGCAACTGGAAGGTAGGCTTTATGCCCCAGATGCTTATGCGCGAATACCTTACCCGAAGGGGCAACTCACGCTTCAGGCACACCCAGATACAGCCTGCGCCTTGCAGTCTGCTGGGATATGAACTTAACTATTTAACCATTGAAGGTTCCAAAATCCCTTCCCGCTTTTTAAAGGTTTATAAACAACCCGAAATTGGTATAGAAGGGTATGACAAAGGTGCAGCCATGCTGTTAGAGTTTTTCAAGAAAGAATTACAGCAATACAAGGTTGAAGGATTATCTGGTCTTGGACGGGAAATCATTGAAACCTGCCTGAATGGTGGTGGAGTAGATGATTACGAAAAGCTGATCAAAAAATAAGGATTATTTCCTGGAAATTGGAAATGGCAGCGGAAGCTTTTTGGGTTTTCGCTGCCATTTTTTTAAGCCTGCCCGAAGGGAAAGCATTTGCTTCCTTTAATTTCAAAACCGAAAGTTGATAATTTTTATAAAGCTGAGGTGCCATTTATTCTCTGTGAAATAATATGTTTTGTCTTTGATATTTACTCTTTTGGGCCTATCTTTGCTTGCATGGCAGGTCTGAATATTTTCAACAAATGCAATATTTCAATGGACAAGACTGCCGGTACCGGTTTGCAGATTCAGCTTTTTTACCGGATATCAATCAGGAAAAATATGATCAACCAAAACTAAAACCGCATGCATATACTTACAGGCCTGCTGCTTTCCAGACTTTTTGCCGGCGCAGGCAAACCCCGAAAATTTAAAGGATTCCGCGGTATTGTGGAAATCAAACATACCATTCCCGGCAGGGTAAGGTTTTTTATCCCGGTTTTGAAGATGGATATGGAAAAGGGACAATTGCTTGAGCGGCAGTTGTTGAAAGCAGCGGCCATCAGTCAGATAAAAGTTAACTCTTTGTTGGGTACTCTCCTGATTGTGTATGATGCGGATAAACTGGATGAGATGACGCTTACGGGGGTATTGGCCAAATTGCTCGGGTTGGAGAAAGAACTGGAAAAAACTCCTCAATCTATTCTGGGGCAGGAGGTGTCCAAATTGCTGAAATCTGCCAACAGCTCAGTTTATGAACAGACAGAGGGTCTGCTGGATCTGAATACCGCTATTACCCTCACCTTTTTATCGCTGGGAATATGGACTATAGTCAGGGGCCCTTCTATTCTTCCCGCAGGAATCAGTTTGGTTTACTGGGCTTATAACAACAGCATGAAACAGCTGGGATAAAAGGTCAAAACAGGTTGCTAACAGAAAAACAATGGTTATATGATAGGTGAATGGATAGCCAAAGCATGGGTTAAAATTGCCGGAATCACGGTGGTGCACAGCATTCCCGGCAGGTTACGGGTTCACTTTACCGGCGGAGCAAAAGCAAAGGAGTTTTTGCAAAATCAAAAAGATGTGCCCGATAAGGTATTTTTATATAAACTCCGCGGAATGGATTCTTTTGAATTCAACCCGCTTACATCCAGAGCTCTAATCGTTTATGACCCGGAAGTGCTGAGTGAGAAACAAATTATGTCCTGGCTCAAAAGGATTCAGGAGCTGATTGTACAAGCCGTTGTGAAAGGGGAGAGGAGTATCGGGCAGGAGAGTATTGACAAAATTGCATCACAATTAACAGAAGAAGGTTATGCATTGGAAAAGTTTGAGCAAAGAACCACTGCTTAAATGCATGGTCATACATCATATTCCCGGCCGTATGCGCGTTGGTTGCCGTGCCCTTCGATATCTGCAAGGGTACGAAAAGGATTTGGAGGAGCGTATTCTTGAGCTGGTGTGGGTGAAGGAGGTATCATTATCGGTGGTAACTGCCAATGTGGTGGTCACATTTGACAGCAATGATGTACTTCCGGAACTCATCACATTGCAGCTGGAAGAAATTGTTTCCTTGTTTTCCATCCCTGCGCACCAGCGCGAGCGCAAAGAAAAAAACAAACCTACCGTAAATGAAAGACGTCTTCAGGAGGAGCCGGTGGGCAGTCTGTTGCGCAATGTGCTTTTTGGGGCCGGGGCTCTCACCTATGCAGTTCTTACGAGCAGCGGAAAGGCCAAAGGAGCTTCACTTCTGGGACGTTTGCTGGGCTTTACTTCCATAACCAGTATCTCTCTGGCAATGCCCATTATAAAAAGTGGTTTTGAATCATTGCGCGATACCGGAAAACCCAATGCCGATACCCTGAGCAGTGCAGCCATTTTTGCCAGCCTGCTTTCCGGCAATACCATCTCGGCACTCACTATTATCGTGCTGGCCGACACAGCCGAACTCATTACGGCCTATAGCATGAATAAAACGCGCAGTGCCATCCGGGATATGGTATCAACAGGTGAAAAATATGTTTGGAAAGTGATGGATGGCGATCATCTGATAAAAATTCCTGCCGACGAAATTCAGGTCGGAGACCATATTGTGGTTCATTCGGGAGAAATTATCAGTGTTGATGGTTATGTGGAAAAAGGAAGCGGCCTGGTGGATGAGTCCTCCATCACGGGAGAGTTTATGCCCCGCGAGAAAAAAGAAAATGAAAAGGTATTTGCAGGTAGTGCGGTCAAAAGCGGCACCATCACCGTTTTTGCCGAAAAAATAAAAGAAGATACGGCAGCGGCCCGAATCATTCACATGGTGGAAGAGGCCACCTTGTATAAAGCCCAGGTACAAACTATTGCCGATAGGTTTTCAGCCCAGCTTATCCCTTTGAATTTTGCACTGGGTACCATTGTTTATCTTGTTACAGGCAACCTTGTAAGGGCACTGAATATGCTGGTGATTGATTACTCCTGCGGAATCAGGCTCTCTACTGCCACCGCACTCACCGCGGCTATCTCCACTGCAGCACGCCATGGCATACTTATCAAAGGGAGCAACTACCTGGAGATGCTTGCCGAAACCGAAACCCTGATTTTTGACAAAACCGGTACCCTCACCGAAGGGAATCCGGAGGTAAAATCGGTTATACCCCTTACAGAAAACGTTTCAGAAAAAGATCTCTTGTCGCTGGCTGCTGCTGCAGAAGAAACCTCCAGCCATCCCATCGCTCATTCCATATTGGAAAAGATGAAAACCCGGGGTTGGAAAATCCCCAAACACTGCGTGATAGAGGTGGTAGTTGCCCGGGGGGTGAAAACCCAGGTAAAGAAAGATATCATCAGGGTGGGCAATGCCAAATTTATGAAAGAAAACGGTATTTCGCTTGATACAGCAGGCGATGCTGTTTCCCGGCTGATGCTGCGGGGGGAGAATTTTGTGTATGTGGCTAAAGGCGATACCCTGGCAGGACTTATTGGCATTATGGATCCCCTTCGCGAAAACATGAAAAAATCGCTCAATCGCCTTCGCAATCTCAAAATTGATGATATCATCCTGCTTACCGGTGATGTGGAACAACAGGCCGAGCTGGTAGCTTCGCGCATGATGTTCGACCGCTTTGAGTCAGAACTGCTTCCAGAGGATAAGGCAAAATTCGCCCTGCAGCTTCAATCCAAAGGCTACAGAGTGGCCATGATTGGTGATGGCATCAACGATGCCCCGGCACTGGCTTATGCCGATGTGGGTATCGCCCTGGGAAGCAAGCGAACCGATCTGGCCATGGAGGCGGCAGATATCACTATACGCAGTGATGACCCCCTTACCATCCCGGCACTGATCATGCTTTCACGAAGCACCATGGGTATAGTACGGCAAAACTTTGCTACCTCCATTGGAGTTAACAGCATAGGACTGGTGTTGGGTGCCATGGGAGTATTACCTGTATTCTGGGGTGCGTTCCTGCACAACATGACCACAGTGGCAGTAGTAACCAATTCATTGCGCTTGTTCTTTTTTGATATGAATAAAAACCAACTCAAATAAACATGGAACTATCTATTCATATATCGCACAATCTGCCCGGCAGGGTAAGGTTCCGGTTTTCCAAACCTCTGCAGGAAGTAGATAAGCTTAAGCTCCATGTAATGGAGCATGAAGGAATCAACGAAATGAATTATTCGCCTGTAACATACAGTATGCTGGCACATTTCGATGAAAAGGTGGTAGATCTGCAGGAGATTATGATCCGCACAGCACTTGCGTTTTCTCTTGAAAATCATTTGAAACCGGTGCAGGTTACCCGAAAAACCGAACGCCAGTTTATTACCCCCAAAGGAATTGTGGCAGGTTTGAGTATCATTGTCTCAGGGTTTACAGCGCTATTCCTGCCCCTCTCCCCTTACCAGAAAAGTCTTGGCTGGCTCAGTGCCATTACCACTTCTGCAGCAGTGCTGGAGCACGTAGGCTATGATTACCGTAAAAAAGGGACTGTTGACCCGGAGGTGTTCTCCCTGGTGTTTCTGGCCAACCGTGCTGTTTCAGGAAGAAACTTACTGCTCCCGTCGGCCCTCACCTGGCTGGCAACTTTTGGCAGGCATTTCTCCCCTGAAGAAGGAGAAGGGATTTTGCTGGAAATACGCAAAACAGGAGATAAGGAACAGCACTATGAAGTCAATGTGTCCAAGCTTGCTGCTAAAGAAGGGTATATGGATTTGTTGAAAGTGTTTGCCGAAAAGTTCCTCTCTTCGGAAACCGGTTTTGACAATACTATATTCGAGAAATCCAAAACACTGCTTAAATCCCATAAAACCAATCTGGAAGGAATTGGAAAAAAAGTAAACCGTATCATTTTAAACTTTAATCAATAAAACATCCTATGAACACAAAAGGTAATTTAACAACAGGAATTCTTATCGGTGTAGGTTTGTCAGTGGCTGCTTACTACATGTACATGAAGAATAAAGACAAAGTAGATGAGTTTTTGAAAAGCCAGGGCATCCAGCTTCCTGTTGCTGCAGGAGCCAAGGATTATGCAAGCATGAGCATTGAGGAGCTTGTGGGCACCAAAGAACAAATCGAAGACCTCATTGCCGAAATGGAGCACAAAATGAAGGAACAAGTGAAAGAATAGTTTCGCAAACCGCTCAAAGGCTTACCCAACTTGTCCGGTGGGGACTTATAGCCCGCCTTCATGAGACTACCAACGTCGCCCGGCGACTTCAAGTTCGCCTGGCGACTAAAAAAGACATCTCAGCCCGGACGGGAACCTGGAGTCCCGACCGGGCTTGGTGCAATTTACCGACCGGGCGGGTGCAAATTCTTTAAAGCTCATTTTTAAACGCAAAGCCCCCTGGTATAATGCCCACCCTGAAAGTGTCAACGGGAATGGCACTGGGTGAAAACCGGTAAACCATTCCCGGTTGCACGTGATCAATGGCATCACCCACATATATTTCTGAGGACGCAGGGTCAATGCCCAGGCTGCGGTAGCCCCCTGATATGTGAGAAGGGTAGGGGCTTTCAATGATCAATTCCGGCTCGCCCGCTGAAGCAACAGCGTAACGATAAACATGCCTGTTGATGAAATACAGGGTGTCTTTGGTTTTGTTGATGCTCAGGGATGCTGGATTGTCATCCAGATGAAAGCGGTGGAGGGTATCCACTTCCAGGGTGGTGGTGTTGATTCTGAGCAAACCACCTTGCTCATGCCCGAAGGGATTGCCCTGAAAACCGCCATCGGTCAGAACCCACAAGTTCTGCTGCCCGTCAAGAACCATGGACTGGGGCTGTATGAGCACTTCCAGCGTTTCTACCCACTGGTTTGTTTCTGTATCGATCACCAGGATCGTATTGTCAAAGCTCCAGCAGTTGGTAAATACGTAATTCCCAACCTGTATCATCTGTTCTGTAGAGTGCTGGTAAAACTGCGTTTCAGGGTTGTTTACTTCAATGGTGCCGGTTATTTCAAAAGTTTGCGGATTGACAATGGTGATGGCTTTTCCGTAAATGTCAGATACATAGGCTTTCTCATCGTTGATGAAAAGCATATGTCTGGGAGAGGTCAGTCCCGTGATTTTGTCCTTGAGTTCAAAAGTATGCGTGTTAATAACGTATATCCTGCCACTGTTGTTTATCACCACAAATCCCAGGCTGTCTCTGAGGGTCATTGACTGGGCCACATCTCCCAGGGGCAATCCGTTGGCATTGAAAAAGATATCATTGAATACCTGTTTTTCCAACGGGTCATAATAGCTAAGGGAGGCATTTCCATAGGTAAAGTTTCCCTCATTGATGACAAAAACCCCCTGCGATGAAGAGGAGTAATCCTGTTGATTTCCCAGCCACAATGCATCATCATCCATGCAGGAAGGAAAAAAGAGCACTCCTGTCATCAGGATAATTGTCAGTGCGTATGTGGAGAAATTTTTCTGCATGCTTATTAAAGTTAGACTCGTTGTGTTTGACAAAGGTACGCTCAACGACGGATATCTGTTTTGAGTGAAATCATATAGTTTCTTCCCGGCATGGGTCTGTATAAAATGGTATGATAGGTTTCATCGAAGAGGTTGTAGATTTTAAATTCCACCTGCAGGTTCCACTTGTTGAATTCCCGCTTTTTGGCCAGGGAGAGGTCGTTCATATAGTAGGGATAAAGCCAG
>SLPR01000152.1 GCA_007131895.1 Bacteroidales bacterium
GGATACCGCTTTACATACAATGTCATTGTTCAAAAGATTATTCACAACCATCTCGACCTTGATGAGCTGGTGTCAAAAGAGGTAAATTTCAAAAGCAAACTTATTGAATGGGCTCAAAAGGAGAAACGGGAGATTGAGTTTGAAGTTACCGAAGAGACTGAAAATACCAGGAAACTTAAGATTTATCATGTTAATTTACTGATTGACCAGGTGGTGGTTGCACAAGGCAAGGACTTTTCCATTAAAAAAGCAGAGCAAACTGCAGCAGGCAAAGCGTGGGAAAAAATAGGAGCCTCTGGATTCACAGATGAAGGGGCTGACCTAAACCTTTAGCAAAGAGGAAGCCTATTTCGTTTTTGCCGTGTCGAAAGTTTCATTTGCAAAATCCCTGATAATTTCCTCAGTCTGGTTTAGCATTTCATCCTTAATGGTATAGAAACTTATTTCAGTTTCATAATTCTCTTCTATTGTTTTCATGCTGATTCTGATATCTCCTTCGGCTATTACCCATGGTAACTCCAGAATTTTGCGCTTAAGACGTTTCTCAATATTCAGTGCTCCGTAGTGCTGGGGAATATGTATCTTAAATGACTGACTCTTACCCTGACCCTTTGCCGCTCTTTTGGTAATGCTTTGTCCCGTTATTCTGCTGTATGGCACGTTTACTCTTTCGCCTTCCGTACTGGTTATTTCCATAGATATAAATCCTAAAGATGAAATCGTGCCCGAAAGGTTGTCTGTCTTTATCTTCAATCCTGGTTCCAGGTTGTTATCGGAGCGTAGCACTGCTCCTGATATGATGTCTCTTAAAACATACCAGCCCATGAGAAGAATAAGAACAATGGCTACGGTTGCTGAAATGAGCATATAGCCAGCCAAATCATGAAACCAGTAATGGATTGCCCAGAAAACATAAGCTGTCCAGAGCACAACTTCAATCCAGGGAAAAATACGCAAGATGTATGCCCGCAAATTTTTCTGGTGGGTGATAAGGGTGAGGAAATAGTTGGCTCCCCTGAGCAGCACTATCAGGGCAAGAGCAAAAATCACTGTGTAAAGTACCTTCATGTCTTTATTGTTTAGATTCAACCTGGTGTGCACTCACTTGTCGCTACTTACAGCAATTTCATTTCTTTGAGTTTGTAGGCCAGGGGTTGTTGTAAAGCCGGGTTTATGGCATAAATGCCCGGAAATTTTTCAACCAGCAACCCGGATTGCCATAAGTTGAGGATTTGATTGTTAAGGGTTTCTTTGTCAGATTTAAGGGTTTCTGCAAGTTTGTCTACGCCCAGTCTGAGATGGTAAATAAACTGAAGCAGGTAAAACACCTGTTCCCTGGTGAGTTTGTCTAGAAATTCGGGCTTTTGCGCTTTAGGTTTTTGCATGTAAATGGTTTTACCACTAACCTTTTTGATGGAAGCGAGCCAAAGATTGATGGCCAGTCCCGGGTTTCCACCGCTAAGATCAAAATACCGGTTAAAGAGATTGGCAAAATCCCATGCGCTCATACCGGATTCCTCTTTTTTATCCATATCAAAGCTCATTCCTCCTGCCTGGTGTCTGAGCATAATCAAGTCATGCAACTCTCTTGCGTCAAATCCTGAGCAGGTAACCGTAACTGTTGCCCATGATTGAATGTCGGTAAGTTTTTGAATGAGTCGCAGGGAGAAAATATTGACATTGATAATAAAGAGTGCATTTTGATGGTAATTTTTTACCAGGCTCAGCAGTTTTTCCACTACCTGGGTGCCATTGGTTTTTCTTTCCCACCACAACTCCAGATCATTGATGATAAATACTGTTGGACTGGTAAGTTCATGCATTGCATCTTCAATGGAATGATGATGAGAGTTCAGGGTTTTTAGCAAGGTGCTTTCAAAAAGCGATACATCAGCAGTACATTCACGGGGAGCTCTGATATTGTAAATGTTTTCTGCTGCAAAATTGCCTCTGGCAATATGCTTTGACAGGCTTGTTTTACCTGAGTTTCTGGGGCCACTAATGATGATGCAGCCAGGTTGCCCGTTGCGAAAGCGTTCAATGGCTTTCTCAGCCTGCGATATCTCATCCTTCATGCCTACCCAGAAATCTTCTCCTATTCCCGATTGACCTGAGAAAAGCTTGGAATAATAAAACGGGAGCTGGTTGACGATTTCCTGTTTGGGCGAATACATATCCAGCCATGAATATACCTCTTCATTAGAAAAACTGGAGGTATTACCGGGTTTTTCCATTTTACCCATCCACAAAATGCTTTCACTTTTGGTATAAATCAACTTCACAAATTGTTGCTGAATGTTTTTTGCCATTCCTTTCTGCCAGTTCGACATCTGACCGTAAAGCTTTCTGTTTCTGCTCTCCTGTATTCTTTTACTGATACTTCCTGAGGTTTTGGCTATTACAGCAGATGAAAGCGGAGCAAAAGTATTTTTCAGCCCCTGGGTAAAAGAATCTTCAAGGGCGGGCATTATGTTACCAATAATCTTTTCTTCGGTTTTAAGTTTTTCGGTAAAGTCTTCTGCAAGCTTATGCTTTTCTCTCTGATCCTGCAGGTCTGTATCTGCTTCATCATAAAGATTGAAATTGATTAGCCTGATATAGTCTTTTATTTTTGCAAGAGATTTTTCATAGGAGATAGATGCCTCCAGGTTTTGCTTTTTGATCAGGTCAATAAGTTCAGAGGCAATAGAGAATTCAACTGTTTTTCTTACACTGACAATTATCTCCTGGGCTTCTTCGAATTTTTTCTCTTCAAGGTTTTTTGAAAGATCATCTCCGGCAATGGATAAAACAATGGGCAATTCAGAAAACAGAGCCGTAATTTCTTCAAATAGCCTGCTGTAATGTTCTTCCAGAGAAGGGATTTTAAACAGCGTTTTGTCCGGTTTTTTTGCCAATACCCCATTGCTGCTAAACTCCTCAAGCATAGCTTGCAGTTGACGGGTAGGTTTGAGGAGGGAAGCAGTCAATTGATTGGTGAAATCCGTATTGTACTTCCTGATTTTGGCCTCTATCCTGTTTTTTAGAGATTGAAGCAGGAAGTCCAGGTATATTTTATTGATAAACAGATTTGCATTGGTGTGCCAGATCTGCGGAAATTCTTTGATACCTTCAAGGAGTTCCGGATTTTTCCTGCAGACTTTTTCAAAGGGTTTGCTCATAAAGTTTGACCCCGGCCGCATAAGTATGTTGTTAAAGTTCTGCAGATCATTGAGTAATTCTGCTTCCATTGTCTTTCCAAGTTTGTTGGTAAAGTTCAGGTAGTTATCTGATGCGAGTGAAAGAGCGGCTTTAAAACGATCTTTTTCCATCTGGATAATGGTTTTGAACCTGACACGGTCAAAGGAGGGAATTTTTCCTTTTTCTGCCAGTTCGTAAATACCTGAAAGCATGTTTCTTATGGTTATAATATTGCCAAAACTTTGAAGGGCAAAATCCAGGTATAGTTGTTCTGTAAGTTCGAGCCTTTTGTGGTAAAGGTAATAGGCTGCTGCACGATGTACTTTGATTCTGTATGTCGCCGGCTTTCCGGTTATTCTTGCTTTTAGAAGTTTGCCGATTTTGAATAATCCGGTAACAAAAGAGTCTGCCTGGAGCAACTTGTATTCTTTCCAGTCATATTTTATTCTAATATGTTGTGGCAATTCCTGCACATTTTTTTCCAGCAGATTAAAATACCTGAGAGAGCTGGATTGCAGGTCTTGTTTTTGGGAAACAATAACCTCCTGCCTGAAGTTTTTCAGCGTACTCTGCGCTCTGAAAGAGAAGTCGTTGAGAATTTTCAGGAATTCAGATCTAATCAATGCAGGATCATCAGTCTGGCATGCTGTGTAAAGCTGGTCTGACGTTTTTTCTGTCAGATGAAGCAAATCCTGATGATAGTCCAGGGATTTGTCCAAAAGGCTTTCAAATCCATTTTTGAAAAAGTCTGCGGTGATATTCTCCAGGTTTTGAGCCGTTTTGAATACTTCATTGGCAATGATCTCCCGTTCAGCCAGAGAAAGGCTGGTAGTGATATTAAATGTGGGTTTTTGGGTCTCTTCCGGTTCGGTGATTCTGTCATCAAGGGGCCTGCTCACAACCGTGTGCTCATCAAAAAAAGTAGAGGCCGATATTACGAGGCTGCTTGGAAGACACTCTGTAAGCTGATTAATGTTTTCAAAGAAGTTTTCCTGTTTGTCGTCAAGTTCAATTATTGAGAGGTCCGTTTCTATTGATTCGGAGCGCATAATGTCGGTGGCAGGCAGTTTTTCAACACTATTGTTGATGATTTTTATCTCGGCCTTTATTCTTTTGTTTTCCAGTATCTGCTCAAGCAACTCGTAGTATTTTTCAGTAAGACTTGACTGGTTGTTGATGACCAGTATCCTGATCTGAGCCGTTCTCCAGCTTTGGGAGGATGAAATAAACCTGAGCAATGTCAGTGCAAAGCTAATGTTTCGACCTTTTCCACTCCACCAGAGATCAATGCGGCGTTTTTTCCCAAAGTCAAATGTTTTGTCGTAGTTTAGGAAAATCTGGCTATAGTCAAGTTTTTTAAATTTTTTCACCATGTTGACAAAGACCTCTGGTTTTCTGCTGTTTCGTGGCCACCCCATCAGGATGGTATTGGGTTCAAAACCAGAAAAACCATAGATTTTGGCAATAGATTCCATCCCTTCATACACGTCGCGGCATACATGCTTGCGGGTGAAAACCCCTTTCCTCTCGGTAGCCTCTTCTTCAATGATTTGCTGCTCTTTGCTGAACAAGGTTTTTTCATCCCTGTTTTCTACCAGTTCAAAATTGGTAAAAACACCCAGCTTTCCTACCAGGGCTTTTGCCACATTGATAAGATAGGGGCGATGCTTGGCTCCGCCACTGAAAAGAATGATGTTGGGCCTCCAGTTGCGGGGTTCTTTGTTGCCCAGGGTAAGCTTGCTGAGCCCTGTTTTCACTATCGAAGCCCACACACTGTTCCAGGTATCTCCGGTTTGAAGGGTCAGCTCCTTGTTTTTCAAAAACAAGAACAAGCCCATCAGCAAAAGCGAAGCTCCAATCATGGCCACTATGTCCAGCTGTATCATCACCACAATGCAGGTTACGGCTCCGATGATACTTATAAAACCCGGTATCCGGAATGATGGCCTGAAGTCGGTACCAGCCCAGCTTTCTATGGCATAGGTAATGTTCAAAAAACCATAGGTGATGATAAAAAATATGGTGACAATACGGGCAATGACATTCAGTTCGCCGATAAGGATACCTGCCAGTGCTATAACAAAGGTAAATAGCAGTGCATTGCGGGGTTCGTTGGACACTCCGTATCCTTTGCCCAGCCTTGCCGGAGTGATGCGGTCAATGGCAGTGGCCTGTAAAATCCGTGGAGCTCCTAAAATGCTGCCCAGGGCCGATGAAAGGGTGGCCCCCAGAATTCCTGCCAGTACCAGTTGTGGAACAAGGGATATATTGAATAGTACCGAACTGTCATTGACGAGCAAATCCCGGTCTACCATATAGGCAAAAAAGAAGGCCAGTCCGAGGTAGACCACCAATCCCACCAGCACTGACGCTATGGTACCTGTTGGGATGTTTTTGCGGGGATCTTTGAGATCGCCCGACATGGAAACTCCTGCTTCGAATCCGGTTACTGCCGGAAAGAAAATGGCAAATAAGGTAATCCAGGGCAATGAACCGCTCATGGAGGCAAACAGGGGCTCAGAAGGGCCCTGGTTTCCTTGTCCGAAGAAAATGGATACCAGTGAAAGCACAAGTGCCGTAAGGATGATATACTGGGCTTTGATAGCCAGAGAGGTGCTTATGAAAGTAAGAACGGTAAGCAGCAACAAAGCAATAGAGCCGGCAATCCGGATATTGTTGATGGTTACTTCAAACCCGAAATACCCCAGGAATACTTCAGCAAAACCAATGAGGTACAAGCTAATGCTGAAGGAAAGACCTGCAAAAAGTGCAAGGCCAAGGGTGCCCCCAATGGGCAATCCCAGGCTGCGTGAAATGATGTAGTAACTGCCGCCGGTTTCCACTTTTTTGTCGGTAGCGATGGAGGCCACACTTAACCCCGTGGTAAAGGAAATGATGTGGGCAACAACAATAATCCCTATGGTAGCCCAAAGTCCGGCCTGGCCAACTATCCAGGGTAGCCTGAGGTACATGATAACACCAAGTATCGTAAGGAGGGAGGGGGTAAATACTCCGCTGAGTGCCCCGAATTTTTTTACTTTTGCCATGGACCTGTGATTTTGGGTTTACCCAAAGATAAGAGATTTCATCTTAATATAGTTTGTTTTTAATGGTCATATAGCTTGTCCCGCTTTTTTCAGCGCGAGAACATCCAAACTGACTTTTTACCAGAGAATGAAACCTTGTTTTGCCAAACAATCATCCTTGTGCGTGGTTGAAGGTTAATCTTGAATGGTTCATCTGTTCATAATTTTTTTAATGTGGTTAGATGGAACCTCCAAAGTTCCTTTATAGCTTTGATTCA
>SLPR01000407.1 GCA_007131895.1 Bacteroidales bacterium
ATTACCAGTAAATCCCCTAACCTTACTGCCTTATTTCTACGGTTTTTCCCATTTTCCGGTGAGTAAATAAGGTAATAAGGTTGAAATGCATATCGACATATAAATCTCTACTAAGGTTGTCGGAATTTTTTGAATAAGGTTTTTTTTCTCGTCAGACAAGCACCGCCCGTCCCCTCGTCCGACGACTCCCAGTCGTCCGACGAGTAAAAACAGGGAACCCAACTCATCAGATGGGCAATGTTAAACAAAAAAACAGAATGTTAATTAAATAATTCAATCTTATTGGTGGTGGATATTTAAGTTTAAGCAATACAGTGAGTTAAAGTCTACTTGTTTTTAAGTTTTAAGGAAGTTATGTAAAATTAACATCCATCCCCCTCTATTTTACATAAAAATATTGATTATATTTGAAAAATATTATTGTTGTTGTCATATGAATAGTGAATAGTGATAAGAGAAAAGTGAATAGTGGAAAGTTTTGAGTTAAATGCCAGTAAATTCAGCTTACAGACACACCCAAAGCACAAAATATGAGATATGTAATTTTTGCCTTTCTGTTTTTCACAACAGTTCTGGCATTGTCCTCTTGTCAGGATAAAAAATATACCGCTGTTCACATTGATTTGAATGGGTCGCATAGCCATCCATCCATAGAGATTGAACAGATGATATGCTTAGAAACCAATGATGAAGTTTTAATTGGAGATATCCATAAAGTACGGTATCATAAGGGTAAATATTATGTGATGGATCGATTGGTTTCTAAAAATTTATTCTTGTTTGATTCTCTTGGCGGTTTTGTTTCAAGTCTCCAAAGAGGAAGAGGTCCAGGGGAAATAGAAAATTTCAATGAGTTTTTTATTGATGAAGTAAATGATTTGGTTCTGGTATACGATTATCCTGAAACAATGCATGTCTATGATTTGCACCTGAATTATCTGTATACCGATATTCATGAAGATTTGAGAATCCGAAGTGCCGAATTGCTCAATAGTGACACTTTAATAATTAATTGGCCCACAGGAAATAGAGATAGTTTAGAGCTTTACAGCCTCTATGTTTTATCTGAAAAAAGATATCTGACCAGTTTTATGCATATAAATGATAATCTTGCTTTAATGGCAAATATTTTTCCCATCTCTATATATAATGACAGAATTCTGCTTTCAAAAACTTTTGATAATTTTCTGTATACGATAAAACTTAAAGGGCCGATGGAGTTGATACAGCCGCGAAAAGAGTACTTTTTTGATTTTGGCCGTTTAGCAATTACCGAACAGGATTTAATTGCGGGCTTTACACCAACATTTGAAAAATCCCATATGGGTGAAAGAATTGTAGCTTTTTATAGTATAGCTGAAAATTCCGATTTTATCTCTTTCAGTTTTACTCTATCTGGCGAGATAAATTTCATGATCTACTCCAAAGAAACAGGAAAATATTACTATTCCGCTGACTTGTTTAATGCAGATTTGTTGCCGGCATCCAGGCTCAACAATGCATTGTCACCTAACCGGTTTCTGGCATTTGCCCAACCCGAAAACATAATTCAATTTGCGAATCTAAATAATTCTTATGAATTGCCGGGTGGGGTATCCATCCTGGATAATCCTTGCCTGATTATTTTTAGTCTTGTGGAAAATTAAAAAACAATAGTGAATCCAGGGTTATGAAGCCAACTTTTCCGCCAGCTCAATAGCAGAGAATCCCACTCGTCAGACGACTCCAAGTCGTCCGACGAGTACTAATACATGAATCAAACTAAAAAATGAAAAAGATCCGAATCATCCCTTTGTTATCGATATTCATGCTTCTTTCCTGTTCAAATGACAAATCCTTGTCTTTTGAAAATTATATAGTTTTAGAAACAATAGTAATTGTAGATGATTTGCCTGTAAGAGTACCGGGTGATTTTATTTTGACTGACAGTTGCTTTGTGGTAATCAATCCCTTTGGTTCGGATTATGCACTTAAAGTATACAGTATTAGCACCGGTGAGTTTTTGTTCGATGCTGTAAAAAAAGGGAATGGACCCCATGAATTGGCAGCACCCTCCACAATTCATTATTATGAGAATATAAACGTTTTCGATGTTGCTGCGCAGAAGATTGTTTCTTATGACATAGGCAGGTTTAACCAAAACCTGATACATCGGGAGGAAATAAATTTAGCATCAGATTTATACGTAGAAAAACTATTGTTATACGATAATATGAAAGCACTCGTATTCTCTCAGGATATGCAAGGATTGGTAAGTGCACTTGATTTGAATAGCTATGAAAACTTAAGTGTAGTGGCCAATCCATTTTCAAAATATGATAATTCAGAGATAGCTCACCAACTCAATGGTACAATCAAATTTGATCCTGGTAGCAATTTTTTGGCCTTTGCAGCATATAACACACCCTATTATTCTTTGCAGAAAACAGAAATCGGAAATTTTACTGAATTGGCTTCAGGATTTATCAAAGAACCCCGGTATGACGTCACCAGTGATAATTTTCGCTGGATTAAAGAAGTAACGCCCAACGGTTTCATGGATATTGCTCTGCTGCCTGGTAGATTATTTCTGCTGCATGCGGATATTTCCCTTCAAGACGCTGAGAATAGATCCATAGAAGCTATTCCTGATATAATTTACGAACTTGATTTTAAAGGACGTCTTGTAACTCATTACACATTGGACCGAAGGGTATTAAGACTTGCATCAGACAAAAATGGCAAATTGTATGGGATTGCCTTAGATCAGCAGGATGATAAATTTAAAATCGTTGAACTGCCTGTTTAGAATATGCTATCCATCTTGTCTGACGACTCCGGGAATTGAGTCTGACGAAGCGGCTGAGGGGTGATCGCATTCTACTCGTCTGACAACTCAAAGTCTTCAGCCGAATAACAGCAGCGAACCCAACTCGTCTGAGCACTCAAGGTCGTAAAACTTGTACTGTTAAATTGGAAGTCGAGCAAACACGAGGATGTAAGTATGGATGTTGACCCTCTGAAAAAGCGGGACAGGCTATCTGACCATTAAAATTCAAATTTTAAACACGTGAACGGAGCCATGACTATAATTATTGACACACACGCGGATGATTATAATTCGCAGCATGGTTAAACATTTAGTCAGAGTATTGTTGGCGGGTTCTCTGCCTGGCGGCAGACAGGCATTTTATCACTTTAATCAAATTTTAATCAGATGAAAAACCAAATATTAATAAAAATTTTAATACTTATTCTTCTATTTATTTATTCCTGTAGGGATAATAAACCCGAGAATAACCGCACTTTTAATGTAAGAAGTGAAATAAGCACCACACCGAAGGAACTGGCCCTATCCGATTTTGGTACTAAAATAGAATACATAAAGCTTAAATCAACACCCGATGTTTCATTTCGGCACATTCAAAAACTGCAACTGACGGATAAAGGCATTTATTTATCCGATCGGAAAGGACTGTACCTGTTTGATTTTCAGGGCAAATTCGTGAATGAAACTGGTAGGATGGGTAATGGACCCGGCGAACATAGCGGCAATATCAGATTTGCAGTTAATGAGAGTGCCAAAGAAATTTATATATACAATTTCCTTAAAAATATAATGGTTTATGATAAGGAAACTGGTTTGTTCCTACGCGATTTTCCTGTTGAATACAATGTATGTGAAATTTTGGTTCCACAGCCCGATCGCATTGTGCTGTTTACATGGGATACCGACAGGGTTATCAATCCGTACGAAGTAATAGTGATGGATACCGTTGGTAATATACTTGCTACCATTGCCAATAATAGTAGAGATGAAATAGCTGGAAATGTTTCAGCATATGCAACCGCCTGGCATTACAAAGATATGCTCAGGTATTTATACATCTATAGTGATTCCCTGTTCACCATAGACGAGTATTATGAGCGCCAAGTATACGCCTTGCTTAAATTCGATAATAATGTTTCCCGATCGCAGTTATCAGTAATGCCCGAAATAGTGAATCATCCTGATCTATTGGCGGTAAGCCGGGTTACAGAAAACGAACGATATCTGTTTCTCTGGGTACAAAAGGGTATTCATGGCGGAATAAAGCAGGATATCAGTTACATGCTTTTTGATAAGCATACCAATCGTCTCGAAAATGTATCACAGATAAAAAATGATCTGGGTGGTGGAATGGATTTCTGGCCACATTGGGTAAGTAATGAAACAATGATTGATTATCGTCATGCATATGAGTTACTCGATTATTTGCATGAATCGCAAAACAAGGGAATTGAGTTTTCATCGGATTTTTTGAAATTTGCATCTACACTCAATGAAAACGATAATCCTGTGTTAATTATGGTAAGGTAAAAAAGTTGGCTGTACAAGGTTGTATCACTAACTTTTTTTGGGGAGTTGTTTGCATCGTGGCTTGCTTCCTCCTATTGTCCGGCAGACGGCTACGGCTAATGAGGCTGAGGGCGTAGCCTTAAGTCTCACGGCCGAAGGGATAGGGGATTAAGGCTAAGGATAAGGTTGAGGATGAGATTGAAATTGAGGACTGATCGTGAATTTTTGCTTACGGAAGAAAAGGTAAAATATTGCAAGCCTATTCTTTGAAAGAATTAAACTATTTAAATAATATACGATGATTGGATTAAAGCCTCTTAAAAAGCAAAGTCGATTAAGTTTCGAATATTCATATTTTATCAGATATATTTTTATTATACAGATAGTTTCAGTAATCATAATTCTGTTATGTAATAGCTGCAACTCAGACATTGAAAATTCTTCAATTAATCTCATGGACAATCAAGATGTATCAATTTCTGATGTATTTGAGGAGGTAAGAATTGTCGAGCTTGAGAATACTGAAGGCAGTTTGGTAGCACAAATATCACAGGTTGTGTATTATGGAGAAAAGTTTTATGTGCTTGATAGTAAACAGCAAAAGATTTTTTGTTTTGACAAAACCGGAAAATTCATTTCAACAATTTCACAACAAGGGCAAGGTCCCGGTGAATATGTTTATGTGTCTTCCATAGCTTTAGATGACTACAATAAACATCTGGTTTTTTTATCTCCGCCTACTCAACAATTACTCGTTTTTGATTTGGATGGAAATTTTTTGAAGAAACTGAATGTTTCCACAGAAAGCGTGATGGGCTTAAACAAAGTTTTTACTTTGAACAATTCCATTTATTTGCTTACATCATTAACGGAAAATCAGTTGGTGTTTTTTGATGGGAACAAGAAAACTGTGATAAAGAAAGACTTTCCTCTCCCGGTATTAATACCCCAATTGATTCCTTTATTTAATACCTATCAATTGAATGGAAGAACCTTTGTCAACCCTGCCCTTAGCCAGGTGGTTTTGGAGGTTACAGAAAAAGAGAACAGACTTCATTATTCATTTGATTACGGATTGTTGAACAATACTGACAGACAAATATCAGTATTGCAGAATTTTTTTCGTGATTCGCCTGATATTCACTCCCAGCGTCGTCATGAACTAATAAGGTCTGACGGGTATCTTAATCATAAGTTAATCAAAGTAATGGAAAGCAATCGTTTCATAATTAAGCTGGTGGCAATCGAGAATAGTATTAAGCATGTTATTATTGATAAAACTCTAGATGAAACTTTTGTCTTTGATTTCTTTAAAGAGGATATAGTAATCAA
Source organism: Bacteroidales bacterium (assembly GCA_007131895.1). GTDB lineage: Bacteria > Bacteroidota > Bacteroidia > Bacteroidales > UBA7960 > SKVR01. Next base: position 5,651 of record SLPR01000407.1, read on the forward strand.
TATGCATTTTGATATTCATCAGGAGCGCTATTTGATAGCCTATGAAGCAAGGAACTTTAGAGATGAGGAAAGCAATAAAGAGTTTTTTGGACCATGGTATCCGTTTTATAAAGCTGATTATTTCAATAAAAGTATCCTACGTGAGGAGGATGTTTTGTTTATTGACCAGCACAACCCTATGACTGACAACCCTTTTCTGGTAGTTTATACATTTAAAGAATAAGTGTTCTCCTATGAAATTCAACATCAATCTCTTGTTGGCGATCATTTTCATCGCCCTATCCATCTGGCTCAGCTTTACGGTAAAACAAGCCAATGAAAAACTGTTTCAGACAGAAACCAAAATGAAGGTCATGGAACAGGAATTGAATGTCAGCAAGTACCAGGCAGATATTCTGCTGGAAGCTCTGGAATTGAACATCGGCAAAGCGCCGCTTCCTACTCGTCTGACGACTCCAAGTCTTTTGACGAGTAATCACACCACTGTTAATACTGGTAATGCCAGCTTGCAGAACCTACTTTACCTCAAAGCCCACGCCTGTTCGCCGTGCAATATGCCGGTCATAGAGGGAATTATCAATGCTGCATCCGGTAATCGCAAATTTCAGATTGCTTCCCACACTTCCAACCGCCATTTTGTTCAACCCGTATTACAAAAAATGGCATGGAGGAAAGTGAAAGGGTAAACTGGCTTACCCATAAACTCTATGATTACGATCACCCGGTGTATGATACCGAATTACTGTTTGTTGATGCAAAAGGTTTTGTTCTGGGGGTTCTGCCCCTCGAACTGCTCAAGGAAAGGGAGTTGTTTGCATCGTGGCTTGCA
>SLPR01000032.1 GCA_007131895.1 Bacteroidales bacterium
CCATATAGTGTTGTGCCAGGAAGGCAACATATGCTAATGGTTAGCAGCATTACAAATTGTAGGATTTTTTTCATGTCAGCAAGATTTTGTGTTGTCGGAATTGATAAAAAGATAATATAATTATACAAAAAGGAAATAAAGTAAGATAAACAAGGTAAAAATATACATTGCCTGGTGATGCTTCAATAAGGATATACACGTAAATTAATATAAGGGTAAACACTTACTAATGTGTATTTAGAGGTTAGAGTTAACCATTATTTACATTTGTTTATTTTGATGTAAATGACATATAATCAGGGTGTAAGATTAGGTGTCTGGAATGATGGTGGTGGGTTGTTTTCTTAAAACTCTTTTTTGTTAAGAGAGGCAAATAATTGTGAGTTGATGTGAAAATTGTTTAAATATCGATACTGTTTTGCAGTAGTTTATCTTAGGGCAAAAGCAACTGCTTCGAATCACGGCTTCTTGCATTGAAATCCCGTATGGATAATTAGACTAATAGACTAAAAGCAAAAAAAGAGATACCCTTCAGAGCATCTCTTTTTCTGTAACTGTTTGACAAATGTGTTATCTGTTATAAACCACTTTGCTGGTATATACTTCTTCTCCAACAGTCATTCTGATCATATAAACTCCCGGCATGTGTCCTGCAGGTGTCCAGTTGAGCTTGTATGTTCCGGTGCTCATCTCATTGTTGGCAAGCACTTCAACGGTTTGTCCGTAAAGGTTAACTACTTCTACTTTCACATGGCTGTCCTGGGTAACCATCAGATCAATTTGCGTAGCACGTCTGAATGGGTTAGGGTAAGCCGGATAGAAAATGGCAGCGGGAGTAATAATGAAACTGCTGTTGGCAAAGTGCAGATTTTCGATGGTAACGTCGAAGGCACTGGCAGTGTTTCCGTTTCCGATAGGATTGAAAATTACTGATACCAAGTCTTCAGCAGTAAACCCATTTTCTCCTTCTCTGGTTACCAGGTCACTGAATTTGATTCTGTATTCCCTGGGTTTTTCGGTCAGGGTAATGGTTGTGCGAAATTGTTCGTTCCACTGGTGGATTCCTGCCTTGGAAAGCATAACTTCTGTGGTGCCGGCTCCGTGGGCGGTGAATACGATTTGGTCAAAGTGGGTCATATCCACGGGCATATTGCGCGGAGATAATGTTCTGAACATGGTAGCCCATGTGCGAACCCGTCCGCTGAAAGAAGCGTCTCTTTCCACTTTGTAGTCAATCTGTGTGTTCTCAGCTTTTTCAGCACTTGTGCGGAAATTGGTAACAATAGAGTTGCCGGGGTCGAAATCAAACATCCAGGCACCGTCTGCATAGTACAATATATCAGGAGCATCATCTCTGTTGTTGCTTACAGAGAATCCTGCATCAAACAAATATCCGGTGGGGATGAAAACTTCCACCAATTCGTTGGTTGGGATATCTACAGTAATATGCATAGGCTCTCTGGGGCCGTTTTCATACAGGCTTTTATTTCCATAAATGGTGATTTTGTCAGCACCAGCCTTGTTTACCAGGTTGAGCATGATGCCACCATTACCATAGTGACCGCTTTGCACGTATACTTGTGGGATGGAAGGGGCAATCTCTTCGTTGCGGAAAGATACTCCTCCATTTTGCTCCATCATTTCAAGGATGTCTTCCACCAGTTCGCGGGTAAACTGAGGAGCTACACTCCATACCTGGAAGTTAAAAATATCTTCAGTATCCAGAATTTCATACTCCTCATTGTACCATCTGTTGTCAATGATAAATTGTCCTCCCTGCTGCTGTGAAATGAAGCTAACGGAATAATCCACATAACCACCCGGGTGTACCAGTTTGGAGAGGATAAAGGGCCTGCCGGCAATTTCAATCATTTCAATGCTGCGTAATTCTGCACCAGCGAGCCTGTCGCATATAACCTTGGTGTGTTCGTATACACTGGACGACCGGGTTGAGATGGCCAGGATGGCAGCTCTGCGGGCATTGTTCTCCTGCAGGTAATCTACAGAGAATATTTCTCTTGCATTGGTAATGCCAATGAGGTCGGCAGGGGTAGAAACAAATGCTTTGGTTTGTGCCGGGCCCTTCTCGGGAAGCAACATGCTGATGCCGGTTGCATTGCCATCTAAAGAGGCCGTTTTCACTGTTCCTGTCAATATATCGCTATGGGTAAAACTGTCCATTTTCACAGTTCTTTCCTGCCTGGCGATGGGGTTGCTTTCCACCAGACGTCGGTGATTGCGCAAGGCCATTTGAGAAGCCATACTGCCATTGCTTTCGATACCGTTGTCGTCACCACCGGTGGATTCACCAACGGTAACCGTTATCTCTGCATAATTATTGGCAAGGTTGGGGTCGGTCTGGTCAAAGGGTAATATTTGCGCTGTATTTACGCCCATTTGCCATGATTTTTCTTCCTCTTCTTCAGTAAGCAACATTTGCGTTCTGTAAACCAGAATAACGTATTCGCCTGCCGGTATTGTACCAATGGCCCAGGTGCCGCCGACAGGGTTGAAAGAACCGCTGGTACCGTCATCCAACCTGGAAATGAAGGGGAATGGCTCAGGGATGATGTTTTCCACAATTACGCCTGTAGCATCTTCTTCATTGTAGTTGGTTACCACGAGGGCAAATATGAGTTCATCTACTTCTTCGGGGTCGGGAGTCTGGATGTTAACCTCAATGGTAACGCCCAGGTCAACAAGTAGATCGCCGGGTTCTGATGGTCCTGTGACTTCCCAGGTGCCTGCTGCAGAGCAGTTGTTGGCGTCGAAAACCACAACAGAATAAACGCCCGGGTCAAGATTTTCTATGCGAGAGGTAGTGTTTCCATTATCCCACAAGTATTCATATTCAGGTGTGCCACCAGTTGCAGCAATCTCGATGAATCCATCTGCTGCTCCGATTCCGCTGACACTTCCGATATCAACCAATTCAATTTCCAGTAATTCCGGCTCAAGAATGGTTATCTCTTCAATGGTTACACAGCCGTTTGCGTCAGTTACTACTATATAATAGGTGCCTGCTACCAATCCGGTGTGGATGGTGCTGCCAAATTTGTCCGCAGTGCATTTTTCCATCTCTTGGCCAGGGGCAACCAGGCAAATTTCCACTACATTTCCGCATGTGATGGTTACGGTGATGGTACCATCTTCCTCGCCATAACAACTGATGTCAGTGTGGCTGACTTCAATACAGGGTGCCTGCAGAATTTCAAGGGTTTGTACAGCAAAATCAGTACAATTGTTTTCGTTGGTATAAGTATAGGTGATTTCATAAACACCCGGTTCGAGGGCCAGAGGATCAAAAACTCCGTCCACAATGCCTGTTCCTGTGTACTCTCCGCCTTCGGGTAGTCCGCCAGTCAGCATAAAGGGCTCTGTGTTGGAACAAACAGCATCAAAAGGAGCAAGGGTTACTTCGGGCAATTCATATACGCTGATAAAAAATGTGCAGCTGTAGAGATAACCGAATTCATCGGCAATGGTATAAGTAATTTCAAAATTACCTGTGCCGCTGATTTCAGGATAAAAAACATTGTCTTCAATGCCAGTGCCAGAAAGCCAGCCTTCATCACCTTCCGGTAACAGGTTTTCCAGGGGCATTTCATCTGCGCAGATTTCAACATTCTCTATGCAAGAGAAATCGGGCATTTCATATACTTCAATAGTAAATTCACAGGAAAAATAGCATCCGTTTTCTTCAACGGTATAGCTAATGGTGTAGGAACCGGGACCTGCGACCTGTGCTGAGAAGAGGTAATTGCCGGTTTCTGTATCGTAGCTTACTCCGGTTCCTTCATAAACGCCACCTTCGGGAGCAGACCCTTCCAGTACAATGGTATGGGCAAATTGACCAATGAAAATGTCTTCTCGGCAAACTACATCAATTACCGGGAAGGCTTCAATGGTAATTTCAACATATGCTATGCAGTCGTTGGCATCGGTTACAGTAAATGTATGCATTCCTTCACCCACGGTAAATTCACCTGTGCCTGTATAAGGTTCGGTGCCGCCCTGAGCGGTAATGGTTACAGTGGTTTCACTGTCGGGGCAAATGGTTAATTCTTCGGCAACTGCCATGGCAACCAGCAATTCGGGTTCATTAATAGTGACCTCTTCTGTGGTTACCAGCCCATTGGCGCCGGTGACCACGATTAAATAAGTACCTGCAATGAGACCTGTGTATTCAGCCTGGCCAATGAATTTGTCCGGCATGCAGTTTTGTTTTGAGTTGTCGTACTGCAAACAAATGTCGACCACCGGGCCACATTCACTGTTGATGAGCACCAGAATGGAGCCATCCTCTTCTCCAAAGCAGGATATGTCCTGGGATATGATATCGAAGCAGGGCGCCTGTTCCTGCGGCTCTTTTAATTCTATCTCTTCATTAACTAAGGCGGGGTAGAGGCGATTTTCATCGGTGTTGAATTCGCCTGAAATGGGTTTTTCACCATCGCTCAGGTTCAACTGATTGTTGGCCTGTGCAAAAGAAAGGCAAAAAACCAGTAAAATTGATAATGATAAAAGTTTTTTCATATTGGTAGGATTTAAGGTGCTTTATTGCGTCTTGTTGTGTTTTTGTTTTATCCCGAAAACTGTTCTACAAAGCAAAACAATTTGTAGATGCAATTCGTAAAAGTAGTTATTAAGGAATGTTGTTGCAATTGAGGATAACGCATATTTACATATTGTGGTAATCACGTATTTTTATCTGTTTTCAGGTATTAGAATTCCTGATTTTGTTAATGTTAATATCTTATAAGCCTTGTAAAATCAGGGTTATAGCTCATTATAGAGGGATTGAGGGGTGTTGTATGTTAAAAAAAATGTTTCTTGCAAGGTTTTTCTTGTTTAACATTTCTGATAGAAAAATACCGGGGAATTGTCCGACAAGGAGTCTGAAAAAGAAGATTAAAAACCAATACTTTCGGATTTGCCTGCTCTGTTCTGAATAATTTTCGATTCAATTGATTCTGTGAAAATTATGAAGTTTTAATTTGTTTAATTGGCTTTATTGCGGTTATTTTGTGCAATGCTACGCAAATTTTTTCTTTTACTATACCTGGCTTTCTTGTTTTTTTTTCCAGCTCCGGTGCATAGCTCGGAAGAGAAAAACTATGTGTTGGGCGATACACTCCATTTTGGAAATGATTTACTTGATAACCCAAGAGAAAAGTCAGGCAGGCTGCTGAATAAATTTTCCTATACAGAAACAGATGTGTTTGTAAAGCCTTCTGATTCTATGACCATTGTCCTGGAAAATGGCTATGCCCGTGCACCTGTCATCAATGCGAAAGATTATGATTATGATAGTGCGCAATACCGTGTAAACAAGGTTGAAATTGTATTTACCCGATATCCGTACAACAAAAGAGACTGGCTAACCAATTACTACGATCTGCTTGCATGGCGTTTGAAGGCTTTGTTTGAACTTGATGGCTTTCTCAACGATTCTTACATTGAATGGGGTCTTGTGTTGCAGACTGCCGGTAAAACTGCCCCACGGGCAAAGGAACTTTTTCATGGTATTGTATTGTACCTTGAGCCAATAGAATTACATCCTGATCCTGAGATTCCCGTTGCCGATATTCCGGAAAGAACTCAACCGACACCGATAGAGAATCAGGGATTTTTATTCAGTGAGCCACGCAATCCGGAAATGTTCAGAAGCAGATACCGCTTTGAACCAGAACCTGGAACAGAGCCCAGGCGAAACATGGAGCCTTCAAAACTGAAATGCCCCCGCTGGAGGTAATAAGTTATAACAGGAAGATAAAGCAAAACAATAACATTTATTTAATTTGAAATCCAATAACAGTACTTACACTTTATAACCTCCCTAAAGATGAACAAAACCATATGGCTATTATCATTTCTGCTGGTATTTTCTTTTACCGGAATTGCACAAACCCTTTCTGATGATCCTGCAGTAAAAAAGAGACAGGTTTTTACTTCCATCACAGAGAATGAACTGGAAACCTATGTGCAGGATCTTACCAGTTCAAAATTTAAGGGCAGGCTTGCAGGCAGTCCCGAATATATGCTTTCTGCGGAATATGTTGCCGATTTGCTGGAGCAATGGGGTATTGAGCCGCTGGGAGATAATGGAAGTTATTTCCAGTATTTCGACTGGCCTTACACTGAGGTTCTTTCCACGGGTGCGCTTAAACTTTTTTCAGAAGGAAAAACTTTTGAAATGAGCGCGCCGGAAGATTATTATCCCGGTGCGGCATCCGATAATGGGACCACAAGGGCAGAAGTGGTTTTCGCAGGTTATGGCATCAGTGCTCCCGAACTGGGATATGATGACTATGCAGGAATTGATGTACAGGGTAAGATCGTGATGATAGCCGGCAGAACACCCTATGGTGGAAATAATCCGGAGACCCTTAATAAATGGGCAAGTTACAGCAGCCCGGTTTACAAGGTGAGAAATGCCAGGGAAAAGGGTGCCGCCGGTGTGTTGTATATGGACAAACTGGCAAGCCCTGGAATGCCTTATTTTGAAGATTTCAGAATGGTTCACATAGATGCTCATGTATCTGAGCAGATATTGGGAACTCCTGCCGACAGCATCCTGGTAAATATCCGAAAACAAATGAATCCCCGTTCTTTCTCTACAGGATTTGAAGCGGAAATAACAGCAGAAACCGTTCATCACGGACCTGGTAGAACAGCCAATATAATAGGTTACATTCCCGGGAATGACAAAGAGCTGAGCGAAGAAGCCATAGTGCTGGGAGCTCACCTCGACGGACAGGGATATCTTGGCTTTGAATTACCCGGAGCCCTGGATAATGCTTCCGGTGTGGCAGATGTGCTGGCTGCTGCCCGCGCGTTATCACATTTCAACGGTCAAATGAAAAGGTCTGTTGTGTTCATCTTCTTTGGTGGTGAAGAGGTGGGTCTGGTGGGAAGCACCCTGTATTGCGACAATCCCCCGTTTTCTCAGGAGCAGACCTTGTTGTTTATGAACCTGGATATGGTGGGCAATGGAACCGGCCTGGCATTGTGGCATGCAGAATCCTACCCGGAGATTTTAGCCCATTTTCAACGCAACAATGACGACTATGTTCAGCGGCCCTTGCGAACCAGCGAAGGTTCAATGCCTGTGGGAAGGCCCCGAACCGATGGTATTGTCTTTATGCAATACGGATTCAGAACCCTGCATGTGGGTACTACTGATCGGGTAAATCCTATGTACTATCACGACCCCCGGGATACGGCTGATAATCTTACCTACGATATCATGAGGGATGTTTCGCGTTTACTGTTTCTCGGCGTGCTGGATTTATCCAATGATGCAGATATCAGAGCTTCCGAAATGTTTTTGATACAATAGTTTTTTTTGGGTCGAATTACTGCCGGCAGGTAAGTTTGCGGCTGCCAGATGAGTGGGTAACTAATAATCAGCCACCCCCAGCCCTCTTCATGCGCTCAAATTCCTCGCCGTAATCGTATTGCAGATCTTCGTGAAGGGTGGATAATGCTTTTTCAATTTTGTTGATTTGCCGCTGGTAGATGTTGGCGGTAACAGGATGATCGTGAATGGGCAGACCGCATGAGTTGAGTAAATCACAGTAATACATCAACAGTTCTACCTCTGTTTGTTTCAACCCGGCAAATTTTATGTATTTGTCCACTGTGCGCAATACTTTGCGAATGGTCTTTTTTGCCAGGTAAATATTGCTGTGGCTCATCAGGCTTAGCTGATGTCTTATTTCTTCCTTTGCATTTTTGATGTACAATGCCTGGTTGTCTGCCTCAAAAATCAGAAATGAAAGCAGTTCCTTGTTTTCTTTCCTGTATTTGGCCAGACGAAGGCATAAGTCAGAAAGTTCCTTTTGATTCAGCAAGGCCAGTGCCTTTTTAATGTCACTGATGGTAGCAGGCTTCATGTATTGTTGGTTTCAATGGTAAGCATGGCTCAAAAATAGCAATTCTCTTTGGATTGAAACCATTGAACTGCTAATGTATTGGCATTTCCTTAAAGATCAACATGATCTCTTAATACCGTGTTCTTTATTCCCGACAGGTAGGATTTCCACCAGTAATGAAACACAAACCGGGTAACATCGCGGTCAAAATCGATGGTGCCGGTGCGAAGCTCATTGTTATTGGCAGGGTTGGAGGGATGGTAAAGCAGATTGCGGCCGGCCCATCTCACTATGCTTTGTCTCAGCTCGCTCCGGTCGGGTTCCAGGGTAATGTTCAGTCCGGAGTAATACATTTTAATCTCTCCGGTAGATTTGATGTCGTTTCCGGAAAAATGGAAAGTATTCTTTTCATGGATGCCATCTTCCACTTTCACGTTGACCAACGGCATCAATACCGGATTCAATCGTGTAAAATCAAGCCTGGTAAGCTCACCTCTTGCACGGTATCCGCCGTTCATATCCATGAGGTTATAATCAAATGTTGCAGTGAGATGTGCCTCTTCGAAAAATTGACCTTCAGCATTGATGCGCATCATGCTGTCCTTCTGAAAAAAGTCAGGCATATTGGTGAAGTTGCTTATGCTGCCCCGGATGCCGGTGATGGGGACTATTCCTTCTGTGGTGCCGTTTTCCGGCAATTCTGAATAAATCACGTCAATGACGTTCAATTCAATCTCAGAGACAAAAAACGGCAAGGGAGCTGTCCGCATAAGCTTAACCGGCATCACAGGTCTTCGAAGGGGATCAAGGGGCAGGTTGCGGTCTCTGAAAACACCTATATGACATTTGTTAAGCGTTATATGCGAAAGGGAAAGTTGATTTTCATTTATCAGCAGATTGGGATCAAAACCCGAGAGGCTTGCATGCTCCAAAGACACATCCATGCGATCGGTTTGATAGGTAAGGTGATTTATGAACTCTTTTTTATCGTAAAGAGGAGAAAGCTTTAAAGAAAAAAGGTTCACTACGCTGTCGGTTGCTGACAACTGTATGCTGTCGCAATGATAACTATAGAGGTCATCCTGTGGAAAATAGCCCATATTTGCTGCCTTCAGGTTGTAGTCCTTCAGCAGGATATTCGCCATTGTATCCTCTTTGTGTTGTGTGTGACTAATGCTTCCGTTAAATTCAATGTGCTTTGCTTCAAGAATCAGCAGGCTGGTGTCAGAAAACATCCTTTGATTCAATGATGCTATATATACGTGCAGATTTTCAATGCCTGTATGTTGGTCCACCGAAGGTGCATCTTCTTCTTTCTCCTTTTTTCCTTCCGGATTGCTGAATAATGTAACTTCCAAACCAGGAAGCCGCAATCTGTTAAAAGTTATGCGCTCCTTGTTACGAATCAGGGCAATGATGCCGTCGGTAGTAATGCTGAAATCAATGCTTTGTACCTGAAATAGCATTTGTGGTAAGGTGTCGTGACCTTCTGCGGAGAACAACTGTTTTTTGGGTCGAATATGAATAAACGGAAAATTGATTTCTCTGAAAGTATTGCTGATTCTGACCTGTTCAATATCAATATCATACAATTGAGAGCTGCCGGGATTCAATTGTTCATCCAGTTCCTTTTCAACTCTCTGGGTCAGCATTGCCGGCAGTTTCTGGTGCAGGTAAATAGCGCCTGCGGCAAGGATTACCACCAGCAGGACAGCAATGGTCAGGATTATTTTTTTACTTTTCCGGGTCATAATTGTTAAAAGAAAAAAACAGGGATTATGTTCATAGAGATTAAGTAATTGTCCCCCAAAATAATGGGGTAAACTTGCAAGAGGTTACAGGGTTCGTTGCTTCAATTGCTTGATTAGGTCATCCAGTCCATTGATTTTGATTTCATACACGGTTTGCATCAGCATGCCCAGTTTTCCTTTTGGGAATCCCTGTCGTTGAAACCACTCCAGGTAATGAACCGGCAAATCACAAATTTTTCTCCCCTGGTACTGACCAAAAGGCATAGGGGTGTGTATGATATCAATGAGAATTTTGGGATCGTGCATTCTTTTTTTTTCAAAGGTATAAAAAAGCAAGTGCTGAGCCGTATTTTTTAAAAGCAGAAATGTCAGTATTGGCACGTATTTTTCTCAGGATTGGCAATTGTTTGCAAATGATGGGGTTAGAATTTTTATTTTTGTATGCACGCCCCTGAAGTATCGGTTCTTTTTCAGCTGGAAGCAGATTAATAACCTGGCGAAATTAACAACAGATAATCAGATCTTCAGAAAGCTTTACATTAAAAACAGCATCATGGCAAATAACCATCTTACATCTTTTCTCAGATTTTCAGTGTTGTTGTTTTTTTTGATTTCCTTATCTCAATGCAGTCAGCAGGATGGTTCGGGCAAGTCCACGGATATGTCAGAAGCTGAACTTCGGCAAAACCAGATTTTTGATAGTCTTGTTGTGGCAGCCCGCAAGCAATTATCCGTCAACCCCGATGAAGTAAGAGTCATCGTTGAGCAGGCCAGGTCTTTCTATGAGCCGGATGATAAAGTAAGAAGCATCCAGCTTTACAACCTGGAAGGGATTGCCTGGTTTATACAGTCGTCATATGAAAAGGCTTTGGGTAATTACACACAGGGACTTGCTATGGCAATAGAGATTGGAGATAACGACCGTATCGCCTCTTTTTACAATAATATTGGTATCATCAACCTGCATACAGGTAATTATATGGATGCCCTTGAGCATTTCCTGAAAGCCCTGGAGTATTATGAATTTCTTGATGATCCTTTTAGAAATGTCAATACACTCAACAATCTCGGAATGTTGTATTCCACCATTGATAACTACGAATTGGCACGGGTGCATCTGGATAAAGCATGGGATGGTTTTCTTATGAGGTCCGACAGTATTGGTATGGCAGCAATATATAACAATCGCGGTGCCATGTTCCTGAAAAAAGAACAACCCGATTCGGCATTTTATTTTCTTGACAAAGCCATCGAAATGGCTTTGATCAACAACAATCGATTCGGGTTGAGTGGCAGTTATATTGAGAAGGCCAAGGTATTCTGTTTTAACGGAGAGCAGGATAAGGCTCTTGATTATTTCAGAAGAAGTGAGCAGATTTCTTCAGAAATTAATTACCAGGAAAAGCTTTGTGAAGCAAGAATCGGTATTGCTCAGGCCTACCTTGAAATGAATGATGTGAAACAGGCATTGAACTACGCCAGCCACGCTATGGATATTGCTGAAATGCTTGACAATAAGAAGCTGCGGAAGGAAATACACCAGATATACTCTGCTATTTATGAAAGAATCGGAGATTACAAACAAAGTCTTTACCATAAAAGCCTATATGTTGACCTGAAAGAGAAGATTATCGACCAGTCCAAGCTTCATCAGCTTTACAGCCTTGAGATACAGGAGCTGGTTCATGCCAAGGAAATTCAACAATTTGAAATTCAGAGACAGAACCTTATGCTGAGCCGGAAAAATACCACCATGATTTTTATAACGGTAGCTTTTCTGCTGGTAATGGGGGGACTTTACCTTTTGTATCATAACCATCGCTACCGACAGCTGGCCAGTCATCAGAAAATGATCCTTGACCTGACAGAGAAGAAATCACGTGCTGCAGTAGAGGCCGAGATCCAGGAGCGTTCGCGCATCGGAAGAGAACTACATGATGGTTTAGGGCAGATGCTTTCGGTAGCCAGGCTCAACATCAGTGTTGTTCAGCAAAAAGCTGCCCTTACACAGGAGCGCAGAAAAGAACTCCTTGAATCGGCCATTCTCAGCGTTGACAAAGCGTTTTATGAATTGCGTGACATAAGCCGCAATCTGGCCCCTTCGGTTTTGATAGAAAAAGGTCTGGGCAATGCCATCAAAGAATTGGCAGAGCAGGTGAATAAAAGCGGACAACTCACGGTGCATATCGAAACCTTTGGACTTAATGGCAACATAGACAACCTTATTGAAAACACTTTTTACAGAGCAGGGCAGGAGATTCTCAATAATGCCATCAAACATTCGGATGCTTCGGAAATATTTCTTCAGTTTGTGAAGAATGATTGCGAAATTACCATGATTGTAGAAGATAACGGAAAGGGCTTTGATCTGGAAAAAGTCCTTATTCTCAATGGCGGGGGGCTGAGGAATATTCGTTCCAGGGTGGAAAACCTAAAGGGAAGCATGTTTGTAGATACCATGCTCAACCGGGGCACCATAATAACTTTAGTTATACCTTTTAAAGAAAAATAGATATGCATAAAAGTCCAATACGAGTAATGATCATTGATGATCACCAGCTGATTATTGATGGTCTCAGCTCCATTTTGCAGGATGAAGAAGATGTTTTGTTTGTAGGCGGCGCAAATTCTATGGAGCAAGCCCTGGAATTGCTTGAAAAGCAACAGGTAGATGTTGCGCTGGCCGATATCAATATGCCCGGTAAATCAGGAATTGAAGTAACCCGCAAGTTGAAAGAGCTCTATCCGGACATTCAGGTGCTCGCCCTCACCATGCACGAAGATATTTCCATGATTACGAAAATGGTGGAGGCAGGAGCCTCTGGCTATATCCTCAAACGCACCAACATGAATGAGGTTCTGGAAGCCATCAGGGTAGTGGCCGATAAAGGGAAATACCTGGGGAGAGATGTGCAGGCCCTGATGATGGAAAACCTGAACAGCAGTGACCACATGAAAGTGTTGACTGAAAACAGCCCTGCAACCCTTACCAGCCGGGAAAAGGAAATCCTGAGCCTGGTGGCCAAAGAATACAACAACGGAGAGATTGCGGAAAAACTTTTTATCAGCGAGCGCACCGTGGAAACCCACCGCAGGAATATTTTCACCAAAACAAAAACCAAATCCATCGTAGGACTGATAAAATTTGCCATCCGCGAAGGGCTGGTAAGCCAGGAAAAGGAAGTGCGATAAACACCGAACCCACCACAACCAACAATAAAACACTATAATTATGGGATATGCGAAAACAATAGTTTTATTTATCTGCCTTTGGGGCATTATGAGCTTTAGTGAAAATGCCCACAGCCAGGTTATTACTCCGGCGCTTCTGGAACGATTATCCCGGGTCGAACCGGATGAACTGATAAGGGTCAATATCCGTTTGTCAGAACAATATGACGGCAGGGACTTGCATGACAAAGCCTCGCGCGTTCAAACCAAAAAAGAGCGCAGAGAGTTGGTTTCCAGAGAGTTGAAGGCTTTTTCAAAAACACAGCAGAAAGATTTGCTTTCTTTTCTTGACCGTCAGGAGAAATCTATGCAGGTAAACCAGGTAAAGCCCCTTTGGATAGTAAACCTGGTCAATTGTTATGCAACCGTGGAGGTCATCCGCCAACTGGAAGAGTTTCCCGGGGTAGAGCGGGTGGATTACGACAAAGTGCAGCAAATCCTTGACACAGGATGGGAAACATCTCCCGTAATGTCAGCAGATAAATTAAACCCGCCCGATATTGCATGGAACATCAATCTTATCGGCGCCCCCCAGGTCTGGGAGGATGGATATACAGGTGAGGGGATTGTTGTTGCAGTGCTGGATACGGGAGTTAATGCCGGCCACGCAGACCTGACAGGCCGAATGTGGGAGCATCCCGTATTTGTTAATCATGGATATAATTTTGTTGAAGACAATCATAATACCCACGACTATCATGGGCATGGTACCCATTGTGCCGGTACTGTTGCCGGCAACGGTGCTGCCGGTTCCATAACGGGCGTGGCTCCTGAAGCTACCATTATGGCATTAAAAGTACTCTCTAATCAGGGCAGCGGAACAGAAGCCGGCGTATGGGAGGCCATTGGATTTTCCATAGAGTATGGCGCAGATATTATGAGCCTTTCATTGGGGTGGCCTCATGGTGCAGAACCCGACAGGGCTGCATGGCGTATTGCCATGGAGAATGCCATGAATGCCGGAGTTATAGCGGCAGTTGCAGCAGGAAATGAAGGGGGCGGAGGTATGGGTACCTTGCCACCACCCAACAATATACGCACTCCCGGAGATTGTCCTGCCCCCTGGACCCATCCCGACCAATTTGCTGAAGGGGGTAATTCGGCGGTTGTAACCGTGGGTGCTACAACAAGTGCCGATGATGTAGCCGGATTTTCCAGCAAAGGGCCGGTAACATGGCAAAATGTAAACCCGTTTAATGATTACCCGCTTTCCCAGGGGCTTTTTGTTCCTGATGTGGTGGCTCCGGGGCATGAAATACTCTCGCTGGTGCATAACTCAAATACCGGCTATACGGTAAAAAGCGGTACATCCATGGCGGCGCCGGCTGTTGCAGGTCTAATGGCATTGATGCTGTCCAAAAATCCTCTTCTGACACCTGAAGAAATCAGCCAGATACTTGAAGAAACCTCAGTGCCCCTGCACGAAGGGAAAAACAATGTTTCCGGGAGTGGCAGGATTGATGCCCATGCAGCCCTGGAGGCTGTTTGGGGAAGTATTGTTTATGTTAGCCATACCGTCAATGATAGTGAAGGCAATGATGATGGATTGGTAAACCCGGGAGAAACAATCCATTTGTCTGTTGAGCTTTCCAATTCTGCCAATGGAGCGGTTTCCAATGTTTCAGCCATGCTGCTGTCGGCCTCTCCTTTTGTTACCATTTTGCAGGGCAACGCAGATTTGGGGGATTTTGGAGAAAGCGAAACCCTTGAATTTGAAGATATATTCACCGTGAAAATTGCAGAAAATATTCCCGGTCACTATGAAATTCCGTTTACACTTAATGTATTTTCCGATGGTGATACGGTGAATGTATGGAAAAACAGTTTTACAGAAATTGCCTGGGCTCCTCTTCTCACCTTTCAGGATGTAATAGTTGACGATACTACCTATGGAAACCAAAACGGGCTGCTGGAACCCGGAGAAACTGCGACTCTGATTGTTACTCTTAAAAACAGCGGTCAAATTGCTTCCGAACCTGTTGCCATGATGTTAGAATCTGATAGCGAATGGATAATTTTCCATCATCCTGAACCTTTCGATGGATTGGGGATTGAGCCTGACTCTTTACTTGAGGCTGAATTTATGGTGACTGCTGTCCACAGCACACCATTGGCAAGCCTGGCAGAAGTGCTGCTCACTGCTGTTAGCGGTTATTACCAGGTTGAAGATTTGCAAAATCTCAGAATTGGTGAAATTCCCGTTTACAGTCAGGGCAATATCCCTTCCACGCTGAATCAGAATCCCACCATCAGCAGCCAGGCCATCAATCCCGGTCAACTAACGGTTAGCATTCCCCATAATGCCACCATTACCTCTGTAGATGTGGAGTATCGTATTGTTTCCACCTCGGGCGCATGGGTCAGAGACCAGCGCTCCTACCTTAAGTGTGTGTCGGAGGGTGGAGAAGCTGAGAGTGCCATTTCCTCCGGTCCTCTCAACAATGTAGGTGGTGCTGTAGATTACAGCCGGACCGGTCTTCCTCTGGCCAGCAATGTTACAGGGGGAGGAGATATTCAATTTGAACTGCATGTGTTTCGCACCTGGGGAGGGACTGGTTCCGGCACCCAGTATGCGTATGTTCCCAATAACAGCTGGAAAATCATTGTGCATTATCAGTTGCCTCAGCATGAAGTAACTTTCCAGGTGTCTGACCAAACCCAAACCTGGGTTGAAAATGCCCGCGTTGACGTTTTTGAAGAGGCAGGTTATACCAATCAGTCCGGCGAAGCAGGTTTTATGTTACCGGCGGGTGGTCATTTTTATTCGGTTTCTGCAGACAGGCACCTGGGATTTGACAATGTTCCCCTGCAGGTGTCGCAGGATGGTATTGTTGAGGTAATGCTGCAGCGTTATTTCTGGGCTACTTTTGATATAAAAAATCAAGACGGTGAAAGTGTGGCAGACGCTTCTCTTGTGGTTGCGGGTGATAGTATCGACGGACTGGAAGTGGAATGGCTGGAAAACGGAATCTATGATTTCACTATCTCTGCTGAGGGATATCATCCCTATGAGGGAACCTTTGTCATTGATAATTCCGACCTGCTGGTAGAGGTGTTTTTGACAGACGAATCATTAAACTATGATAATCCCCGCGAAGATGCTTTCGTGGTTTATCCCAACCCCGTCTCTGAAATGCTAAGTGTTGATTTTACTGCTGTTGAGGGAACAACAGTAAGATTCACATTGTATGATGGAATCGGGCGGGTGATCATCAGTCGCTCAATTGATGTCAATAACGGAAATGAAAGGTTTATGATGGATGTGAGAAGTTTGACATCGGGCGTATACATTCTCAGGATTGATGACGGGGCGCAATTACTTCGGAAGAAAGTGATTGTTCAATAACCCTTGCAAGACCTTCTGAAGGCTGCAACTCAGTGCCGGCACTGAGTTGATTGATTGAAAAATACCATACAACCCTGATTGTAAAATGCGGGGATGTCGCATATATTTGTTATTTTTGAACTGGTAATCTGTTCTTTAGCAGATTTCAAAGACTAGTAGGATATAAAAACCCAAATCATCACTATCAAATTAAACCATCGGTAACATTAAATCTCTGGTTGTTTTTATAAACATTGGGATCTTCTGTTATCATAAAACACACAATGCTATGAGAAAAAACTACTTATTTTTTGCATTAACATTTTTATTGCTGACAGGGCTGACAGCCAACAGCTTTCCCGGGGGTGCAGGGACCCTTGAGGATGATAACGGACAATGGACCATAGAATCCATTTATCCGGTAAACTCCCATGCTTCAGGGCTTGCCTGGGATGGAGAATACATCTACATCGGATCCTATGGGGGTAATCAGGGCCCTTACATTTATCGCTTTGATCCTTCCGATGGCACTTATGAGCTATATGTTACCGCACCCATCAGTCAGTCTTATGGGCTTACGTGGGATGGCGATTTCCTGTGGTCTATAGACAGGGGCTCTACTTCTTTACCCGCCTGGGCAAATAAAATCAACGACCAGGGTGTAATAGTGGAACAATTTGACCTTCCTGACACCTATATGTCGGGGATAGCCTGGGATGACGGTGATTTCTGGGTGGCTACCTACTTCCCCAACCCGGGAACCATTTATCATCTCACCGAAGGAGACGATGACGAATGGGATGTGGTGAGCAGCTTTGTCCCTCCCACCAATCAACCCTGGGACCTTGCCCGCCAGGATACTGTGATCTGGATTGCTGACTACAATGCTTCCCAGTTGCACCAGTTGCAGTTGGATGGTACTTTGATTGCCACCTATCCTGGTTCCAACCACAGAACATCAGGTGTAGTGCATGATGGAACCTATCTGTGGTATGTGGCACGCGAATCCAACGGAGCCAGCTTTTTGTATAAAGTAAACATGGGCGGAACGGGTACTCCTGGTATTTCGGTTCCCACGGCATTTGATTTCGGGAATGTTACCATCAATAATACCGAAACATGGGACATGATTGTTCAGAATACCGGAGATGGTCAGTTGGTGCTTGACGATATGAGCTTCCCTGATGATGTGCCTTTTTCTGTGGATGAAAATTTTCCCATCGAAATAACACCCGGCGAGAGTTATACCATCGAAGTTACTTTTGCCCCAACCGTTTTGGGTGAATATGGAATTACTGCTGTGCTATATTCCAATGATCCTTCTGACCCGGCTACTGAAATTGCCCTCAGCGGTATTGGCCTTGAGTCAGGACCCTGGCTTTACACTACACAGGATGAGATCGATTATGGTGTGGTCAGGTATAATTCTTCCAGTAAAAAATATCTTTTCCTGAAGAACATGGGAGATGAACAGCTTGAGATTTCAGCCATTGATTTGAGTGAAGACTATTTCTGGCTGGGATATCAGGTCGAATTCCCTATTACCCTTGCGCCCGTTGAAAGTGTAGAGATTCCCCTGTGGTTTCAACCTGATGTAACAGGAGATATTGAGGCAGAGGCTTCTGTAGTATTCAATGGTGCACAGTCTCCGGTGGTTATTGGACTGGCTGGTGTTGCTGAAGAACAGGAATTTGATATTGGTGATTTAATCTGGCAACACCAGATTACCGGAACCAGCAGTCAGCCCAAATCTATCATGAACATTCCTGATATAAATAATGACGGTTTTCAGGATGTGCTGGTGGGTTCACGTGATAATTATATCCGTGCTTTTAACGGCAACTCGTCTGCGGATGCAGATTTGATATGGGAAATACAGCTGGGGACAGTAGAATATCCTAAAGCCATGGCCATGGGAAGTGATATCAATGATGATGGTATGCCCGATATTATTGTGGGTACTGCCTGGGGCGACAGAGCTGTAACCGCACTATCTTCTCGCACTGGTGAAATTCTCTGGCGCTTCGAAACCAATCTTTATGGAAGTGGCGGTTGGGTTTACATGCTGGATGTGAAGTATGATTTTAATGGAAATGGTTTCCTGGATGTACTGGCTGCCACAGGCGATGATAACCAGGGGGCAGGACCCAAAAGGGTGTTCTGTCTGGATGGTGAAACAGGAGAGATAATCTGGGAGACTCCGGTCAACGGAGCTGCTTATGCCGTGCTGGCAGTAGAGGATTTTACCGGTGATGGTGTTCCTGATGTTGTGGCTGGTACTTCTACTGCAGGCAACCAGGGAAAAGTTTTTGGCATCAATGGTGCCAATGGTAGTGTGGTATGGGAATATACCACCGCAGGTACCTCTGTGTGGGCCCTTGAACAGCTTAGTGATATTACAGGAAATGGCATACCTGATGTTATAGCGGGTGCTTTTGGAGGGATGTATTACCTGTTGGATGTTACCAACGGCAATGTGAAGTATTCCGGTTCGCTGGGCAATTCGAGCATTATAGATTTCTGGGCTGCAGGCGACCTGAATAATGACGGTTTTACCGACATCATTCCCGCCTATTCTACCGTTCACAATGCCGTAGCCATATCAGGCATGGATGGTCAGCTGATATGGAGTACACCCATTGCCGATCAATCATGGAATGTGGCCATCCTGCGCGACATAACAGGTGATGGCATCAATGAGATTGCTATAGGAACATTGTTCAACAACAATTACGTCTACTTCCTCGATGGCAGCGATGGTTCCATCCTTAAGGAGATAGCCATGCCCGCAGCTGTTGATGCTATTGGGTTTATTCCGGATGTTGTTGGAAACGGAACTGTAGAGGTGGTTGCCGGTGCGCGAAACGGTTATCTGGCTGCTCTTTCGGGCGGTCCCAGTGGCGATCCCATATTGTATAATGTAACCTTTGAAGTGAAAGATGAAGCCGGAAACCCCCTTGAGGATGCCAATATTTATGTTCCTGCCGAAGATGTAAACCTTGTTACCGATGCAGACGGACAGGCAACCATAGAACTGTTTGCCGGAACCTATCCTTTCACTGTTACCAAAACCGGTTATGCTCCTGAAAGCAGCTTTTTCGTGGTGGTTGATGAGGATATCACTGTAGAAGTTGAGCTTGTTGCTACTGATTTGCAATATACGGTTACCTTTATTGTAACCAGCAACGAAACCCCTGCTGCCCCTGTAACCAATGCTGCTATTGAGATTGAGCCCGGTGCCGTGGTGGTGTATACTGACCAGAATGGACTGGCAAGTGTGAATCTTGTTGCAGGAGACTATGACTTTACAGCTCAGGCTGAAGGCTTCTTCCCATACACCGGCGACTTTGCGGTAGTGAATGAGAATATTGCAGTGGAAGTTACAATGGATGTGGATGATACCCACGCCGGAAGCCTTATCAGTCCTTACCTGGCAGAAGCATTCTGCTATCCCAATCCTTTTACCGATTACACACATATTGTGTTTTCTCTGGTGCAGGACAGTCCGGTCACTCTCACCTTCTACGACAGTAGCGGAAGAATAGTCTACTCCATTGAAAATATGATGTACCCGGCCGGCAAAAATGAGTATCGCTGGAGAGGACAGGGTCGTGACGGTGGTCTCCTCAAAGAAGGAATGTATTTCTATGAGATAAAAGTAAACAACAATGTTTACCGAAACAGGCTTATCATAGCAAGAAACTAATGTTTTTCCAAAACTGTTGACAGTTCAGAAAGCCTGCATGTATAGGATGCTGCAGGCTTTCTTTTTTCAAGTTTAGTTTCATTCATTGCAAAAGCCATTACGGCAGTCTGCTGACGGGCTATTGGCATGAAATTCAACCGTTTTTCACGCGTAAAACAAAAAACACAACCATTATGAAACATGTAATATTTCTGTTTTCATTCCTGCTGGTAAGCTTCTTTATCAGCGGACAGGAAATCAACCCCACAGCCGAAGAGCTGGAAAAGCTTACTGTCAGCGAAAGAGGTGACCTTCGCCGGGGATTAGAAGAAGAAGAAAGACCAACGATCCGCAGGTTCTCGGGTGAGGGGCTCAGGGAAAAACCAACCCAAGTGAGAACCCATTTCTTGCCGGGAACTACCTCCTATGCCTGGGTGGTGTACAGCGACTATTCCGGGGTTGCCGAAGGACCGGCGAATATTGACCTTGAAAGTGGTCAAATTGCCTCCATTGCTGAGGTGGATGGAGATGTCCTCTGGATGATCGGGGCAGATATGGCCGACGATAACTGGTATGCCGTGAATTACGATCAGGGCAGTTCAGGTTTGTACACCATAGACCCTGTAACCGGCCAATACGAGCTGATTGGCCATACCGGCTACTCACTTACAGGACTGGCTTATGACCCCACAACGGGTATTATGTACGGGTCAGGTATTTCCGGTGAAATGTCAAGGTTGTATACCGTTAACCTTACCTCTGGTCAGGCTACGCTGGTAGGTACCATAATGAGTGGTTTTGTCATTGGTATTGCTGCTGATATCGACGGAAACCTTTTTGGGGTAAAGATTGATAACAATGGCCTGATTTCCATCAACAAGGCTACAGGCTCAGGAAGCTGGATAGGAGAAATAGGCTTTAACATCAACTATGCCCAGGATATTGGTTTTGACCGCGATAATGGTATTCTTTATGGTACACTTTTCAATGGGTTGCTGGGCGGTGCATTGTACACTTTTAATACCACCACCGGAAAAGCTACCTGGGTCGATACATACTATGCGCAAACTGCAGCGCTTGCCATCCCTTACACCTGGGCGGCAGATCAAGCTCCTGCTGCTGTTGCTGACTTTTTGGCTATACCCGGCGCCACAGGTGCTATGGAGGCAGCATTGAGCTGGACGAACCCCACCCTTCAATACAATGGAGAGGCTCTTACACAATTGACCTCTGTTGTGATTGAACGCAATGGAGAAGTGGTTCATACATTCACTAGCCCCGTTGCCGGTGCTGATGAGTCATGGGTAGATACGGATATTTCGACAGCAGGTATTTACCGTTACCGCATTTATGCCGTTAATGACACAGGAGAAGGGGCCAAAACCACCGCCTGGCCATTTGTGGGTGAAGACGTGCCGGCAGCGCCAAATAATGTTACCATTACGCAACAGGATGATAACGGGCTGGTATCCTGGGAGGCTCCTGA
>SLPR01000200.1 GCA_007131895.1 Bacteroidales bacterium
GCGAACATGCTTAGCAATATAATCGGGCTGCAATGTTTCGAGATATTTATTGACTTTTGGGCTGGTGGGATTGAATCGCTTATGAAGGTTCTCGTCACTTATTTTGTTTAACAATTCCATAAGCTGAATATGCTCAGTGGAAGGATTTTCGAAATAGTCAAAATAGGTTTTTTTGATTACCTTTTTGAACCCATATTCAAATTGATTTTTGGGCGTTCGCCCAACAGCATATGATTCAATCAAATAGCCCAATACCGGATGAATGGTAAGGACAAATACCAACTCCATATTCAAAAACTTTTGCTCAATTTTCACAACAGCCATAAGTTACTTTACGATCATTAAATTACAACCTTCAAAAGTAGTCCATTTCTATGGGTTTATCTGTTAAATCTAGGTTAAAATATTTTTAATTCAAGGTGGGAAATGGGTAATAAAAAACCCGAAGTGCATTGCACAACGGGCCAAAAAGAGCAATTAGGTGGCAAAACCCTGTTACTCGATAATCCAGTTGATGATTTCTTCAGACAAAGGGTCGTGGCGTGGTGAATAATAGGCTACCAACTCTCCCTCTTCGTTTATAAGGTATTTTTGAAAATTCCATGTTACTTCAGAGTCTGTTACTCCGTTTTTCTTTTCCATTGTAAGCCACTGATATAAAGGATGAATATCGTCTCCTTTGACTGATATTTTTGACATCATAGGAAAGGTTACTCCGAAATTTTCTTCGCAAAAAGCAATAATATCCTCGTTTGTGCCTGGCTCCTGGTTCATGAAATTGTTGGCCGGAAACCCCACAATAACAAAATTATTCTCAGAATAGGTCCTGTATAATGCCTCAAGTGATTCATACTGGGGAGTAAGACCACATTTGGAGGCTGTATTAACAATCATGACTTTCTTGCCTTTCAGGTCGGCAAAGTTAAAATCATCTCCATAAATATCCTGCACGACAAAATCATGCAATGTTGGGTTTTTAGCCATCACAACTCCTGTTAACATGAAAAAAGATAAGATTATTAAAATGCTTGCTGAAAATTGTTGTTTGATTTTGTGCATTTGTTGAAGGTTTGATTAGTTTAATTACTTACAATAATTCTTGGAGTCATTATTCGATTTGAATCACTAACAATTTTCGAAGCAAAAAGTTTGTCCCCAGACAAAGTATCTCCATGAAAGCCGAAAGATTTATCTTTGCTTTTTACAAAAACCTTTTATTTTAATTCATTTTAAGGAAAAAAATGACAACCAGAGAAGCAATATACCTGCAAGCTATAAAGGCGGCTTTGGAGGCAGGAATAGCAGTAATGGATGTTTATGCAGGCGATTTTGACACCGATTATAAAAAAGATGGATCCCCCATCACTCTTGCCGATCGGCATGCCAACGACATTATTTGTTCAGCCCTGGAGAAAACAGGGATTATGGTCATCAGTGAAGAAAGCCCCAAAGAAGATTTCCGGGTAAGGAAAAACCAGAAGCTTGTCTGGATGGTTGATCCGGTTGACGGGACGAAGGAGTTTACCAGCAGAAACGGAGAGTTTACCATTAATATAGCACTAATTGAGAATCAGCAACCTGTTTTTGGTATTGTAACAGCACCGGCAATCAACCAGGGTTATATAGGCTGGATAGGTAAAGGAGCCTTTCAAATTCCTTCGCTTGAAGAAATGCTGAAGAGACTTCCCTCGCTTGAGCTAAAGGATATATTTGAGGTTGCTCTGCCAGTCAGAACCCGGGCAGATGAGCAAAACCCTGCTTTTGCAATCAGTCGATCTCATTTAACTGAAAAAACAAAAAAGCTGATTTCCAAACTTTCCGGAGCACAATCTGATATTGAAACTATCAGTAAAGGAAGCTCTCTGAAATTCTGCCTTCTGGCAGAAGGAACCGCACAGTATTATGCACGTGAGGATTTTATCAATGAATGGGATACAGCTGCCGGACATGCTCTGTTGCTGGCAGCCGGCGGAGCATTAATAACCATTCCTGACGGACAACCCATGCTTTACAACAAGGAGAATCTTGTTAATCCGGGGTTTGTTGCCTTTGCCGATCCCAAACTATTATCCACGATTAAGAAGAATCTTGCGCTTTAAGTAAGGATAAGAGAATACAGAAATCATAATGATTAAGGTTCCCACGTAAAAACCAGACGACATGGTTTCGGCCTCCCCAAAAATGAGAAAGGCGAGAAAAATCCCATAAACAGGTTCAAGGTTTATGGCAAGTACTACAGTATAAGCCGAAAGCTCCCTCATTATTTCTACGATAGCTGTAAAAGCATATGAGGTACAAACAAAACTCAGAATGAGTATCCAGCCAAAATCAGTCCAGCCAATGTATAGCAATTCTGGTTTCAACTGTTGAGTAGCCAGGTAAAAAATGGTGATGGCAATAAAACCACCCGCCATTTCATAAAAAGCAACCAGCGCGGGATGCCATTGATGTTTTATATTGATGTTGCGGTTAAGTACCACAAAAAATGAATTTAGCAGAGCCGATAGTAGAGAAAAGAGAATGCCTTCCACATACTGCATTTCATATTGAAAAATAAGATAAATGCCCAGGATAATAACAAAACCGGTAAGTACCTCGAACCAGAAAATTCTCCGCTTTTGCATGATCGGTTCAAGAAAACTGGTAAACAGGGTAATAGAAGCGAATACGCCCAAAGTTACCGAAACATTGGAAACTTTAATGGCATGAAAAAATGTGATCCAGTGCAAAGCGACCAGCACTCCTATAAAAAAAAGATGGAGCAACTGTTTCCTGCTAACCCTGACAGACATTTTTTTGAACTTTAAAAAGACAAACAGCCCGGCGGTAGCAAAAAACATTCTGAACCAAACCAGGGATATGGCATCAATAGAAATCAATGCGCCCAGAATGGCCGTAAACCCAAGTAGTACTACAATAAAGTGCAGATGTACATACAGACCAATAAGCTTGATTTTATTCATCTTTGTTCAAAATAGATATCCACCAGATCAATGGCCTTTTGCAACCTGTCCTTCCCTGTTCCGCTAACTATCCGGTAAGGAAACCCATAGTTGTCCAGCTCTTTTTGATACCATTGAAAAAAGAAGGTTCTCAAATGAGGATGTTCCCTTTGCTCATCAAACTCCCAGGGTAAATCTACATCACACAAAAGATACAAATCGTATGTATTGTTGAGAATCTGGTCTTCTATCCAGGAATGACAACTTCCATATTTATGCAAGCTCCAGATTTTGGTGACGATAAGTTCCGTATCAGCAAAAAAGTAACCTGTTGATTTTCTCAACTCTTCTTCCTCACGTTTCAGCTGGTTTTGGGCAATAATCAATATATCGTCCCGGGAATAATTCCTATCCAGTTGATCAATATAATCACGGGCAAACTCAGGAACAAAACCTCCATTATAGTAAGTTGCCAAACTTTTGGCAAGTTCAGATTTCCCGGTGGATTCGGGTCCGGTAACAGCAACTTTTTTAATTTTGTCGATACCCACGCTATTTTTGCTGTAAAAATGCATTGATAACTTTCATCACAAAAACACTCTTGCCGTTTTTAAGAAAAGAAGCTTCCATTTCATCAGTAAGCAATTGCATAATGGTGCGAAAAGGTCCGAATATCTGGGTGCTCATCCCGTTTACTTCCACTATAATTTCATCATTCTTTTTCAGGTTGTCAATAAACTCCTTAATATCCGGTATGTATTCACGACCCAGGGGGTACATACTTATTTCTACGGAGGCCTGCATAGTTTTCATAATTGTAGCTCTTATACGGGTTAATATTTTAATAAATTCACTATTAAGTTTGCAAATATACCATTTAGATTTGGTAAAAATCATGATTATACGCTTGAAAGTGATGCCTGTCAGCATAATAATCCCTTATCAAAAAGATGGGTTAAAGAAATAGTAAATGCCGTGATTTTACGGTAAAACATGCAAAAGATATTTTACTATATTTGTTGCCGATGACTTAAAAACCGCATCAATGAACAGAGCGAATAAGGAAGAGATAGAAATTGGCATATCCGGGATCCGTAAATTAACCGAGGTTATCAGGACGCAATACGACTATGACATAAGTGTTTATGCCAGTACATACCTGAAAAGAAGAATCTCCGGTGTTATCATTAAAAATGATTTTAAGAACCTGGATGGACTTATAGACGCTCTGGAAAACCAGCCTCAGTTTTTTCCACTGTTTCAACTTCAGATGCGGGTTGATGGCACCGAGTTTTTCCGCGATCCGGCTTTTTGGAGAACTTTTCGTGACGACCTTTGCAAAGTGCTGAAAAACAACCATATGAAAATAAAGATTTGGATCCCGGGGTGTTCTACAGGTGAAGAGGTGGTCAGCACAGCCATTGCGCTCAAGGAAGCCAATGCTTATGATAAATCGGTTATTATTGCTTCAGATATCAACAATGAGATAATTGAAGGAAGCAGAAATAAAATATATACCAATAACATTCTTGAAATTTCGGAGAACAACTACAAAAGATTCAGAGAAGATGAATCCGCTGATTTTTCAAAATATTATTCGCGGCAAGCCAATGGTTTTGCATTTTCTGATGATTTATATCAAAATGTAAACTATGAAGTATTTACCGGTGGTGACCATAAAAGCATTAAAGGGATAAATATTATTATCTGCCGTAATGTATTTATATATTATGCAGCCCAGCACCAGGAAAGGTTGCTGGAAGATTTTACAGGAAAACTGACCATTAATGGCTATCTGGCCATAGGAAACAAGGAAAACATTACATTCTGCAAAGATTTCAGGAAGTACAACGTGATCAATGAAAGTGAAAAGATATACCGAAAAAGTATAAATGAATAATTATCAATACCAGGCAAGAAAAACACAGCCGGCAGAATTTACCGGTAAAATGTAGGAAAAGCAAACTGTTTCAGATGAAGTATAAATTGATAATCATAGGAGGTTCAGCAGGTAGTTTTCAGTTGGTAACCAAAATATTAAGTAAGCTGCCGGCAGGTTTCAACATTCCGGTTGTACTGGCATTGCATCGGTTAAAGCATATAAGACATGGGTTTGTTGAGGCGCTTTCTATCAAATCAGTTTTACCGGTAATTGAGCCTCTGGACAAAGAAGGACTCAAACCCGGCAAGGTTTATCTTGCACCCGCCAATTACCATTTGTATATTGAGCTTGCCGGCAAATTTGCGTTATCCACTGAAGAACCCGTTAATCATTCAAGGCCTGCCATCGACCTTACTTTTGCTACAGGAGCCTATTGTTACAAAGAAAAAACAGTGGGTATTATCCTTTCCGGCGCCAACAAAGATGGAGCCGCAGGGCTTAAAAAAGTAAAAGACTATGGGGGATTGACTATTGTTCAGGATCCCTCAGAATCCCAAATGCCAACAATGCCAACCGCTGCAATTGAAAAAGCCGGGCAGGTAGATCATATTATGAAAGTGGATGAAATCATCAGATTCTTAACATCTCTGAATCAAATGTAAATTTTCGCTCTGAAAATATAACGTTATTGTGGTTTATACGTATGAGTACATGTGGATAAGCCTAATAAAGAGCAAAAAGTCCATTAATACTTGCATAATAGTCTATCTGCAAAAGCAAAAAAAAGATCAATGAATTTCAAATCAAATAATTACCACATGAATCGTATAAAATTATTCCTGTACATTGCCATTGAAGTATTCCTTATCATTATGGCCAGGCTTATTTTTTTAAGTACGGGCCGAATCGAGACCCTGACACGTGAAGCAGGACTGCAGGACCAAACCAGTAACCTGGTGCAGAATCTTTATGTTTTTCAGGCACTGGTTGTCTTCATTCCCTTTCTTATTGTGCTTGGATTTATTATTTATGAATTAGCTGAATATCAAAAAAATAAAAAACTGGAATCAACAACAGAGACAGAAACCTCTGCTGCGGATCAATTGGAGGATGATGAAGATGCAGAAAAGATGCAGCAAGAAAAAGAAGAGCAACTAAAACTGGAGTTTGAGCATAAAAAACAAAAACTCAATCAGGGTATTGAAGTTGCACTAAAGGGGAAAACAAACGAAGAAACCAAAGCAATATCCGAAATAATTCTGGGTTGCCTGGCAGATGTTTACGAAATAACTCAGGCTGAGATTTTTGTCCGTAAAAAGACAGAAGAGTCAGACAGCCTTGTGTTATCGGCCACTTATGCATTTTATATCCCTGATGAAAAAGTATTTGAGTTTCAGCTTGGAGAAGGCTTGATAGGACAGGTTGCCAAAGCTGCAGAGCCATTGTACCTTGATGAGTTGCCCCAGGGCTATATTACAGTAAAATCAGGCCTTGGCTCTGCCACTCCCTCGCATCTTCTTATTATTCCATGGACAGATGAAGAAAACAATACATTTGCCATACTCGAAATTGCTTCCTTTAAAGCTTTTAATAAACAAGACATTAAAATTATTGAAGA
>SLPR01000237.1 GCA_007131895.1 Bacteroidales bacterium
CATGGTATGATTGATTTTACCGGTACGCTCATCATCTCCGGCAAAGAAACTCATAAAGAGCTCCTGCACTTTCTCCCGCTCTATAATCTGCAGTTTCTGGGCATCCTCCAGATCCATCACCTGATAACAGATATCATCGGCTGCTTCCATGAGGTATACCAGCGGATGACGGGCAAAGTGCCCGGGGTTGTTTTCCAGAGTGGGAATTTGCAGCTGCTGCATGATTTGGTGAAAGGCATCCTGTTCGGTCTGGAAAAACCCGAATTTCTTCTTCTTCCCGGCACTGAGGGAATCCCATGGATACTTGACCATGGTACCCATCGAAGCAAAGGTCAGGGCATAGCCTCCTTCTCTGCGGCCATGGAAACGATGGGTAAGCAGGCGGATAAGATTGGCATTTCCCTCAAAGGTAACCAGATCGGCATATTGTGCCGCGGTGAGTTGCGATTGCAATTCACTGCCGGCACCCTGAGAGAAAAAGTGAGAAATGGCCTTTTCGCCGCTGTGTCCAAAAGGTGGGTTGCCAAGATCGTGAGCCAGGCAAGCAGTTGCCACCACAGTATCAATCTCACGTACCAGCTTCTTTTCCCCTTTTTCAAGGCGACCCTGTATTTTGGCGTAGGCCAGATTGCCCAATGAACGCCCCACGCTGGCAACCTCCAGGCTATGAGTAAGCCGGTTGTGCACAAATACACTTCCGGGTAGCGGAAATACCTGTGTTTTGTTCTGCAACCTTCGAAAAGGAGAGGAAAAAATAAGGCGGTCGTAGTCGCGCTGAAACTCGCTTCGGATATCATCGAGATTCTTGTCTTTTGATAAAGGCTGGCCGTAGCGCACAGGTGACAAAAGGGATTTCCAGTTCATATTGTGGGATGTTTATTGCTGCATTGTCAAATTGTATTCCTTTTCCAATAAAAGGTCCAGGACAAAAGTAATGAAGAAATGGGAATAGAGAAGAAATTGTTAATTCCACTTTCCAAACTCAGGTCTTTCGTGTTTTTTTATTTTCTATTGAAAATCCTTTTTTCTCTGTCATTATAATACGCAAGGATTGCGTATATTAGCACCCGTAAAATCCAACCCACTAATGATGCACGAACACGAGAAATTCATCAAAGAAGCGGTAAAGCTTGCATTAGAAAACGTACCCTCAGGCAAAGGAGGCCCTTTCGGCGCCCTTGTAGTAAAAAATGGCGAAATCATTGGACGGGGCGTAAACCAGGTAACTTCAACCAACGACCCCACAGCCCATGCCGAAGTTATGGCCATTCGCGACGCATGCAAAAATATCGGAGATTTTCAACTCAAAGACTGCATTATCTATTCAAGCTGTGAGCCTTGCCCCATGTGCCTGGGTGCCATTTACTGGGCTCGGCCCAAAATGATTGTCTTTGCCGCTGAAAATACCGACGCCTCCCAGGCAGGGTTTGATGACTCTTACATTTACAAGGAAATCAGTGCACCCATCCTCCAGAGAAAAATACCAACCCTGAACCTTAAACCGGACAATTTCTTTTCCCCTTTCCAGCTTTGGATGGATATGGAGATGAAAAGACCCTATTGAGATGCATTCAATCTGAACATGGCCTGATATCACCCTGAAACGAATACAACCTGTCCTCAGGACATAAACGCAGGTCATGACTTTCCTGCATCTAAAAATAAAATCGAGGAAGAACATGCTTTACCACAACCCAAAAAATTCGTAACTTTAATTCAACATCAACAATAAAAAAATGCAGAAACCGCTATAATGATAAACCGACTTTCACTATGCACGATATCGAACCTTTCTACAATTGGCGAAATGTTTATGTAGCTTCAGAAGATGAGCGGTCTCCCTTTTACGGGAGGATCAACAGCGAATTTGAGTTTACCCACGCCGTTTACAACTACCTCATCCATCCTCAGTGGGACGAAATAGGCTCTCCTACTCTTTTCATAAAAGTGCTCTATGCTGATTACGATCAGGGAAGTGTTATCATTGAACTCATCGGAGAATGGAACGACTGCCTTCACAACGACATCATGTTCTTCAAAAGAAACATTATAGAGCCAATGATTGAAGAGGGAATACACAAATTTATCCTCCTGGGTGAGAATGTGCTCAACTTCCATTATTCTGACGACTGTTATTACCAGGAATGGTTTGACGAGATTGAAGATGGATGGATCGTAGGCATCAACTTCAGGGACTTTGTAATCCGGGAATTTACCTCAGCCAACATTGACTATTACATCGCCTTCGGGAAACATTTCGACGATCTCAACTGGCAAAAATTCGCTCCCAATCAACTGATTGCATTCATTGAACTTCAGATGAGCAGACGATTAAATCCTCATCTTTAGTAATTCATATTTTCCTGCCATTGAGTTCAGCCAGCTCAATGCCGTGCTCTTTGATTTTTGCAGCTACTTCTTCAGCTCTGGCATACAACCCATCTTCCTCAAGAAAAAGAAACTTCCGGTTTTCCATTACAACGCTCCCGTCAATAATCACCGTTTCCACATCGCTGCCTTTCATGCTGTAAACCAACAGCGAATAAATATTGTAAACAGGATGCGCATGGGGTTGTTTCATGTCAAGCATTATCAGGTCTGCCCTTTTTCCAGGCTCCAGTGAACCTATCTCCTTTTCAAGCCCCAGCACTCTGGCTCCCCCAATGGTGGCCATCTCCACCACGGTTTTGGCGTCCAGCACGGTGGGATCATTGCTGTGGAGCTTATGAAGCATCGCTGCAGTATTGATCTCCTCAAACAAATCAAGATTGTTGTTGCTGGCCACACCATCTGTTCCGAAACCCACCTTTACTCCGGCCTTCAACAAAGTGGGAACAGGAGCTACACCACTGGCCAGTTTCATATTACACTCTGGGTTATGTGCTATTGAAACTTCCCTGTTGGCAAGAAATTCAATATCCTCTGCCGTAAGATGAACTCCATGGGCCGCAATTACATTCTTATCCAGGACGCCCAGACTCTCCAGGTAGCCTGTAGGAGTAAAACCTGTTTGTGCCAGTGACAAGTCAAACTCTTTGCGGGTTTCTGCCAGGTGTATATTAAAGGGTACATGGTATTTGTCGGCCAAAGCTTTTGCATCTTTTATAAGTTGTGCAGAACAACTGTATGGAGCATGGGCAGAAACAGAAATGGTAATGCGGGGATGATTGCCCCATCGGTTTATCAGTTCCTCGCTTATCCTTAAACCATCTTTGGGAGTAGGACTGTTGGGAGCAGCAAAATCAATCAATGTCTCCGACAATACCGCACGTATACCTGTGGCATCAACCACCCTGGCTATCTCATCAACATAATAATACATATCGTTGAAAGTAGTGGTACCGCTTCTCAGCATCTCTGCTATGGCCAGCCTGGTTCCCAGCTTTACATTTTCTGCATTGACAAATTCCGATTCTATGGGAAAAATATATTCATACAACCATTCGTGAAGAGGCAAATCATCAGCGTAACCTCTGAAAATGGTCATGGGAACATGGGTATGTGTGTTCACAAGACCGGGCATGACCAGCTTGCCAGTGCCATCAATCACCCTGGCTCCGGGGTATTTTTCCTCAGCATCATTTATATTTCCAACCGACTCAATGGTATTTCCCCTGATAACAATACTTGCATTTTCCCAGTAATTGCTTTGGCTGTCCATACTGAGAACCATCGCATTTTTAATGATTAACACAGCCTCCTCACTGATATCCTGATTGTTAAATAATGATTCTATCATGATCCTATTTAGTTGATTCTAATACGCTTTGACTCGCGGGTATTATTGTTTGAGATATACCCTGTAGTTATCACCTCCATGGGTTGCCGCTACCCGCTCAGGGGGTCGGTTATCCTGTAAACAAATGCACCGGTAAAAGGTTTTGTCAGGGTGGACGGGGTATAGTCTGCAAATTTACGCAATATATCCGAATATCAATTTTTATTAACTTAGCAGAGTCAATGCAGCAGCTTAATGAAGTGAACATGATACAATTTTAATTAACCTATAAATATGATAGAAAAAATAAAAGCAACAGCAGATTATCTGAAAGAAAAAACCGGATGCAACCCTAAAGTCGGAATCATTCTGGGTTCAGGACTTGGCGGACTGGTAGAGTCAATAGAAGTGAAACACAGCCTTGATTACAGCGATATCCCCAACTTTCCGGTCTCTACCGTTGAAGGGCATGATGGAAAGCTAATCTTCGGAACCCTGGAAGGGAAAGAAATCGTTGCCATGCAGGGACGTTTTCATTATTACGAGGGCTACACCATGCAGGAGGTTACTTTCCCGGTGAGGGTTATGAAGTTACTGGGCATCACCCACCTTTTCCTTTCCAATGCTGCCGGAGGGCTTAACCCCGGTTTTAGTGTGGGTGACCTGATGATTATCAAAGATCAAATCAACATGTTCCCCGAAAACCCTTTGAGGGGCAAAAACATCGAAGAGCTGGGAACCCGGTTCCCGGAAATGGGAGAGCCTTTCAGCAGAAAACTGATAGAAAAGGCCAAACAAGTTGCCACTGAAAACAACATCAAATTCCAGACAGGAGTGTATGTGGGCAGCGCGGGCCCCACGCTGGAGACCCCGGCCGAGTATCGCATGTTTCATATCCTGGGAGCAGACTCAACAGGCATGTCAACCGTTCCCGAGGTAATTGCGGCACGACACATGGGCATTGAATGTTTTGGAATTTCCGTGATTACCAACCTTGCTGTAAGCGAAGACATGGACAAGGGTACTACTCACGATGAAGTTCAGAACGCTGCAGGTGAAGCACAACCTAAAATGACCCTGATTTTCAAAGAACTCATAAAGACGCTTTAGTGTAATATTGCATTGCACAAGCACCCGGTTGCTTTCCGGTAACCGGGTGCTTTTTTTACAACAGACCTTAAAATATTTTGCCATGAAACCAGTTTTGTTCTCAGCTATTGCCTTGATGTTGGGTGTATGCTCATTACATGCGCAGATTACCATCACCCAGGCAGATCTTCCTGCTACAAATGACACCCTGAGATATAGCGCGGCCACGCCCCTCAATGGCAATGATTTTCAGCAGACAGGCGAAAATTTTCATTGGGATTTTTCTGACTTGAATTTTCAGATACAAGGGCTGGAGAACTATCTTTCAGTAAGTTCCATCAACTTCTTTATGGGTCTTTTCTTTGGCTCAGGCACCATGGCAGTAAAAATATCGGATATGCTACCCCTGGATGACTTTGATATGGAAGTGGAGGATTTCTACGCCGTTTTCCATAAAAATGCCCAGCAATATACCCAGGATGGGTTCTTTTTTATTTTCTCAGGGTTACCTATTCCACTAAAATATATCCAAAAGGACTTTGTGTATCAACTCCCCCTTAACTTCTCAGATAACGACAGTACCGCTTTTTCCGGAAATCTTTCCCTGGGCGACACCATCCATTTTGAACGGAATGGATACAGAATCAATGAGGTGGATGGATGGGGTACCGTGGAAACACCCTATGGCGAGTTTGATTGCCTCAGGGTAAAAACCACTTTGTATGAATCCGACAGCCTTTTCTGGGCCTCTTTGCCCCAGCCAGTTGTGCTGAAAAGAACCACCATACAATACAAATGGCTGGCAAAAAATGAGAAACTACCGGTAATGGAAGCCAACTACCTGCAGTTTGATGGTGAAAATGAAATCTTCATGGGGGTGAGGTACCGGGATATCTACCGCAAACCCCAACAAACAGAGGCTCCTGTAGCCAGCTTTACTGCAGACATTACCGAAGCAGAAATCAATGAAGCAGTTACCTTCAGCAACTTAAGCACCCCCGGTCACGACCTTAATACCTACCAGTGGACTTTTGACCCGAACCATGTGGAATTTCTGTTCCAGACCAGCAGTACCAGCCCCGAGCCCATTGTGGGGTTCACCCAGCCCGGGATCTATTCCGTAACCCTGTTCGCGCTCAACGAAACAGCATCCGACACCCATCACAAACCAGGATATATAACCGTTTCAGATATTGATGACCCCGTCAGCATTGCAGGTGTGTCTGTAAAAAAACCATCGGCATATGTTACCCCCGATGGTTCAAAGCTAATCATTAGCTACCCTGAGAAATCGGGTTGGGCAAACATCACGGATATGCACGGACGTGAAGTTTATACCACCACCAATGTGTCATTCGACAACTTCCAGGCCGACATATCCGCCTTAAGCTCCGGGGTTTATATCGTTACCCTTTTCTCCGGGCAATCATCTGCTGTATTGCTCCAGCGCAAAATTGTCAAACCCTGACCCATACTAAATAAAACGCTCAACATAACCTCTCAACAACTTAAAAACCATGCGTAAAAATGTAACGTTAATACTTCTTCTTCTCCTCTTGGCTGTGTCATGTAAGCAAAGAGAAAAGAACCTGGAATTTCTTGAAGAAAAAATTGTACAACTGGG
>SLPR01000418.1 GCA_007131895.1 Bacteroidales bacterium
ATCTTACAAAAGAGGATTTTGATTTATTGCACATCTACTTGTGCATTTATTTGTATATTTGCACAAACAGTTATGCAATGCAAGAGCTTTTAAGTTTATCAGACAAGCTTGTCAGGGAAGTCTCCACGGAGTTTAATAGATATTTATTCCGGGAAATTAACTGGAACAACAGGCTGATAGGAATTAAAGGAGCAAGGGGAACAGGCAAAACCACCTTGATGCTGCAATGGTTGAAACAACAAGAAATATCTTCGTCCAAAGGGGCTTACCTTTCGTTGGATGATATGTATTTCACCAGCCATTCGTTACTTGAATCGGGAAGCGACTTTTACCAGAAAGGGGGTAAAGTTTTGGTTCTGGATGAGGTACATAAATATCCTCACTGGGCCAGGGAGATCAAAAACCTTTACGATCGCTATAACGACCTGCAAATTATTTTTACCGGATCGTCAATCATTGACATTTCAAGGCAGGAATCTGATTTGAGTCGAAGGGTGCTGATGTACGAACTTCATGGTTTATCTTACAGGGAATATTTGAAGATGAACAGATATCTTGATACAGATGCTATTCCCCTGGAACTTCTCATGGAAAGCAATCAGGATATCAGGGCTATGTTCCCGCCGGATTTCCGGCCTTTGGAATATTTTGATGACTATCTCAGGCATGGTTACTACCCATTTTTTACAGAAGATAAAATCGGCTACCCTATGCGCTTAAGACAGTTAATCAGGCAAATTGTTGAAAGTGATATGGCCGAGATAAAAGGATTTGACATAAGGAATGCAAAAAAAATGCTGCAGCTTATCTACATTATTTCCCAGCAGGTTCCTTTTAAACCGAATATTGTAAAACTTTCTCAAAAAAGTCAGATACACAGAAATTCAATCTTAAACTACTTGTATTTCCTTGAAGAAGCCAGGCTTATCAAGCTACTTTACCCAACAGGAAAAAGCATCGCAACATTACATAAGCCAGAAAAAATATTCCTGAATAATTCTAATCTTCTTTATGCCATTGCTGAAGACCAACCTTCTAAAGGCACGGTTCGTGAAACCTTTTTCCTCAATCAGGTTTCAGTATTACAGCGGGTAAATCAACCCGGAAATACTGATTTTGAAGTGAACGGAAAGTATTTGTTCGAAATTGGGGGTGCAGGAAAAAATAGCAAACAAGTTCAAGGTTTATCCAATGCCTTTATCGTAAAAGATAGTGTGGACTATCCGGCAGGCAATGCCATGCCACTGTGGGTATTTGGATTTTTGTATTAGTTACTGGATAGTGCCCGAAAGCTGGTTATATTTCCATTCGCAATTACCATTTTAGTGAGGGCATGAACTGTAGTCATACCCTCACCAGCATTGTACAACGCACCCGTCCGGTCCGGACTAAAGTTCCGGTCCGGACTAAAGTTCCGGTCCGGACTAAACGTTGATAAAAAATCCGGACAGGTCAAGCCCTGTCCCCTCCGGGATGGAAGAATATTTAGCCATCATTGAGGGTACCGCCGCTGTAAAGACGCGCCTTTCCGGCGCGTCTCATATTTACACCCCGCAAATCCCTGCAGAGACGAGCCTGAAGGCGCGTCTCAAAAAGAGTTCCCACAACGCACCAACCCCCTTCAACCTGAAAGACTGTCCCATCAAAGGATTTCGGAACAGGTCAAGCCCGGCCAAAACAGCAGCATTGAGTGCATGGGGATCTGTTTGCATGGAAGGGATCTGCAATAGTGGTCAGACGAGCAAAAAAGTCGTCAGACCACAAGGCCAGGCATAGAGGCGGACTCACCGCAAGTTGCCCCGTGAATCCGGAGAGTGTGTGGTGAGCTTACAAAAACGGATACATCGTGTCAATCCAGCGGTCTTCGGTGATGAAGAAGTTTCCCATACGTGACCAGTCTTCCAGGATTCGGCTTTCTTTCATTTCCTCCTGGTTCATGCCGTCATTTTTTGCACTTTGCATCACTAAAATGGTTTCGGTTAAATCTTCGTGCCATTGTCGGAGTTCCTCCATGGTGTAAACCGGTCCGTGGCCTCCCACGAATGTGGCATCTTCAGGGAAATGACCGATGATTCTTTCCACATTTTCCAGGTACCGGAAGGGGTCACCGCCGTTGGATACATCCACATAGGGGAAAAAGCCGGCAAAAAGCAAATCCCCCATCGCCAGCACATTGGCTTTGGGGAAATAGACGATGAGGTCTCCTTCGGTATGACCTCCTTCCATGTGGGTGATTTGAATTTTATCGTCGTTAAATTCCAGGTCCATGTTGCCATCAACGAGAATGTTGGGGCGGGCATATTCCGGGAAGGGAGGGATGATGGTTTCTCCCCTGCGTTGTTCCATGGAAAGAAACCTTTTTACACTTTCGTGGGCAATAATATCGGCTTCTTTTCCAATGACTTTGTTTCCACCGGTATGGTCAGCGTGCAGGTGGGTGTTGATAAGATAGCGAATGGGTGCATCAGAAATGCGCTGGATTTCCTCCATCAGCGTCTGTGCACTGTGATCATAAGCGGCATCAATGACAAGAATTCCGTCTTCGCCATGAGACATAATCACTGCCACTGCATTATTGACAAACAACCGGTGAATGCCGGGTGAAAGTTGAGTGGTTTCAATGGTAGTTTCGGGTCTGATCTGGCTGGTTGCACTCAGAAAAGACAGCATGAGCAATGCGATTAGCAGATTTTTCATTTGCATGGATGTTGGGTTGTTGATTGTTTTCTTTAGGGTACTATATAAGATAAACGCAAAACAAAGCCATCGGTTCATTTGATCATTTCTGTTTTTTTTTAAGAAAGGGCGGCCCCAGAGCAGTTCGGCAAGCTCACCGTAGCACCTGTCGAAGGATGGTTCCTGAGCTAACCGATGTGATACCATGAAAGTGGTTTCGACAAGCTCAACCACCGGAGAGGGTGGTCTCTGAGCTTGTCGAAGGGTGGTCCCTGAGCAATCCGATATGATACCATGAAAGTGGTTTCGACAGGCTCAACCACCGAACTGCTATTGCACGATCAGTTTGCGCACAAAGCTTCCTGCCGGGCTCTCCATCCGCAGGAAGTATACGCCCTTCCGGATGTTTGTCAGGTCCAGTGAAATTTCTGACGGGTTGCTGCTTTCTGCGATAATCCTTGTTTTCATTAGCTGTCCGGTAATGCTGACAAGCTGAATGATTGAAGGAGAAGTTACTGGCTGCATGAAAGCTATATGCACTGTGTTGCCGGCCGGGTTGGGGTAAATCACCAACTCCAGGTCTGATTCCTCTGCAATAAAGGTACAGGGGTCAATGAGAATTCTGATGGAGTCTGTGTCAAAACATCCGTTTTCGTGGGTTGCCCTTACCCATACTTCTACTTCTGATTCAGTGCAGGCAGTTGGGTCAAACAGGAAGAAGCGCCCCGAAGAGCCATCAAACCATTCATAGGTGTAATTGCCTTCACCGGCATCCAGTTCAAGAGTGTGGTTCTCACATACGAGGGTGTCTCCTCCCAGGTCAACAAGGGGAGTAGGGAGGAAGATAATTTCCATTTCATCTGTTACAGGACTCTCTTCAGCATATTGTGCCGTCAGTTTGATATTGACAAAACCATTGCTGATATCTTCCGGGCCAGGATAATACCATCCCTTTAACTGGGAAATCATTTCAAATGTTCCATCTCCGGGGGTGCCCCATTGCAGGTCATCAAATCTCAATGCATAACCCGTGAGTTCTATGGGAGTGTTGCTGCAGGTTTCAGAATCAAAACCTGCAAAAGCAGTGGTTTGTGTCTTGGATGGTAGTTCAATAAAGTCAATCCATGCGGCATCCTGACCTGCAGATACTGAACCATCTTTTACATAAACCCAGCGGAAGGTTCTTTCACCGGCTTCAACAGGAAAAACAAATCTTTCCCAGTTGCGATCACCCGACCACCGGCCTTTTCGCACGTCGTCAATATAAAACTCAAGCCAGTCGTAATTATTTTCAGATGATACCTTTCTGTAAAATGAAATAGAGTCGGTGGCAAATACATCATACTCCAGCTGCAATTCTGTTTGCTGATTATGTGTAATGTTTCCGCTGCGTGCCGACCAGCTGCCATAGACCGATTGTTCAGCATCAATTACCCAGTCTGCATTACCTTGCTGGGTCCAGTCAAACTGGTCAAAATCTCCCGTATGCCAGTCTTCACCAATGATTCCAATTTTTTCTGTAATGGAATGCCTTATGATGTATGCTCCCGAAAGGATGATTTGATCAAATTGGGTAACGATACCAGGATTAATTCTTTCGTTTACCGTTACCTCAAAATCAGCATGTCTCTGACCTTCGGCCGCAACGGGTTGAAGCTGAATCTGAGGGTTGTCCAAAAGGATAAAGGGATGCACTGCTTCCAGTTTCATAACTAATTCGTCAGACGCCAGTTGGCCGTTGTTTTCAATGATAAAACGCAATGTTGCGGTTTCGCCGGGATCAAGGATGCCATTGTTGTTTCCATGGATAGCATCAAGAACCATATAGCTTTTTATTTTCAAATCGGGTGCATGTGCTACCACCGTAAAAGCACTTATCCAGGATTGTTCCTCATCTTCCTGCAGCCAGGTTTTCAGGCTGAAGGTTATTGCATGGTTTCCGGGGATTGAGTCGGAAACGGTGAAAGGGAACAGTTCCTCAAAAAGGATGGTTTCTCCTGCCGGGATGGTTCCCAGGTTGGCAAGGGTGTCAGCAAAGGTAATGTAAGGAGAGGAGGTTGATATGGATGCAAATACATTTTCAGCATCGATTTCATCGGGATTGATAAATGAGATGTCAAGATTGATGTTCTCTCCCGGGTTGATTTTGCCATCGTTGTTTCCCTGGCTGTCATCAATGTGGTAGTCTATCCATACAATACCGGCAAAGGGTGTTTCCATAACTGCCTCCAGGGCGTCAATTCTGCCACTGCCAAACTGGTTGCTTTTGCTTTCAGAAAGAGGTACTGCAGATTCTTCCAGTATCTTACTGATTTCTTCAGGAGTAAGTTCGGGGTTTTTGGATAACATCAGCGCTATGACACCAGCGACAGCTGGGGTAGCCATAGATGTGCCGCTTTTAACAGTATAAGAGCCGTTGTGATTGTGTGTAAGTGACAGGATATCGGATCCGGGGGCCACAACATCAGGTCTTATGAGTCCCATGCCAGGATGGGGATAATCATTGAAAGGAGATACGTTTTGCCAGGTAACAGGTCCTTTGCTTGAAAAGCCTGAAAGGTTATCGGTGCTGGTGGTAGAGCCTACCGATAGCACAGCCGATATTCCTCCGGTAAGGGTTTGGTCGGGGTGAAGCCAGGGTGGGGGGACATCGCCGGGAGTGCGCACCTCATTGGGAGGAGTGTCGCTCCATGAGTTGCCTTCATTGCCGGATGCCACAGCTGCTATGACTCCTGCATTCAGGGCATTGTTCATGGTGGTTCTCCACATGCTGCGGTCGGGATTCCAGGCATGTTTCCATCCCAGGGAAAGACTCATTACGTGAGCACCATACTCTACGGCAAATTCTATGGCCTGCCATACACCTGCTTCGGTGCCACCTCCGCTATCGCCCAGTGCTTTCAGGGCCATGATAGATGCTCCCGGCGCCATGCCGGTGGCCGTGCCTGCTGCACCCGATCCGGCTACGGTGCCGGCACAATGGGTGCCATGCCCGTTGTAATCCATCGTGTTATGGTTATTGTTTACAAAATTGTATCCATGATTGGGATAGTCCGGGTGTGTCCACATGCGGGGTTGAAGGTCCTGGTGATTGTAGTTTACCCCCGAGTCAAGAACTGCTACAACGATACCTTCACCGGTGAAATTCATTTCCCATACCTGGTGGGCATTGATGTGACTTACATTCCAGGCTATATTGGGATTGGTCAGTTTGTCGGGCATCATAGCCGGGCTGGAGTCTTTGTGTTCATTATTGAGTAATACCATGCGCTCCTGATTATAGTCCAGACGTGCAAGATCTTTACGGGATGACAATTGGGTTGCTACTGCCGGTTTTATCTTTGCATTTATCAGGTTGCCAATCCAAAGGGGAGTGATTTCTTTGACATTCCCCTTTTGTTGCTCCGATTCAAGAAAAGACAAAAGTTCTGCCTGGCTCTGCATGCTGAAAGTCTTTAGCTCGTTGATTACCAGTTGTCTCCGTTCTTCACGGTTGGGAAGCATGCGGGTTTGCTGGTACAAATTTTCCTGTTCATATTGTGCTTCCAGACGTATGTTTACCGAAATAAACTCATCGTCAGTTTTTTCGCTAAGAATTTCAGAAAGTGCCGGGGTGATTTCGGGTTGAGAATATGCCGCATTTTGTAAGAGCGGAATCAGAATAATAAGGAGTAAGGAGTAAACAGTCTTAATCATCAGGATATTTTTTAGTTGGTAATATAGTGTTTTGTGTTGTCTGATAGCAGGTTA
>SLPR01000428.1 GCA_007131895.1 Bacteroidales bacterium
AGGGATATTTGCCGGAAAATTCATTTGGGAGTACACCCACAACAACTTGTGGTTTCATATAATTTCTGCATCCATATTACTCGTTACTGGCATTGCGTTTTTCGCAAGAAAATCAAGGTTTGACTTTAACCGCAACCCCACTTTCGGTGGTTTCTCCTATGGTATTTTATTGAATTTGCTTAGCCTGCAGGTACTGGCCTACTGGATTATTACCGGCAGTATCTTGTCATCTGCAGGTTTATTACCTCATGCCCCTGCTACCATTGCGATTTTTCTTGCAGGGATAGCTATGGGTAAGATGGGGACACTATGGGCATATGCGTATTTTGGAGAAGAAATCATTGGCCGGTCAGGGCGGATTTCCCGTAACATCAACCGGCTGGTGGGTATTATTCTTATGGCCGTGGCAGCAGTTGTAATGGTAAAAGGGTTTATGTAATGTCATCAAGAAAATACATTTTTCCACGTGTGCTTGATAAGAAAGCGGCAAGTGCAAGGCTTGCGATGGCTGAAAAACGGGAGTTTACTTTTTGTAAATAGCCTGTACTGAGCTTGTCGAAGTAACTGTTTTGAAGACAAGCATAACGCAGCAATTGACGTTTTCTTGCGAGCACTATGTAAGATTGAAATAGACCTTTTCCAGCAAGGCAAACAGCTGTTGGGAATCGCGTTCGCTCAGCTCTTTCAATGCTTTTTCCAGCACTTGTTCGGCGTATTGAGAAAGCGAATCGTACAATTGCCGACCATCGGGGGTTAAACCAATGGTTTTGGAGCGGCGGTCTTTTTGCGACACCACTCTTTGGGCCCAGCCCGCTTTTTCTAACCGGTCGATGGTGCGATTCACCGATACTTTGTCCATAATAAGGAAAGCACCAATTTCTTTCTGGGTAGGTTGGTCCCTTTTGCTGAGCATAGAAATGATACTCCACTGCTCTGCTGTTACGGAAAAACCGTTTTGGGCAAAAACCTCTTCCAGGCGTTGTCCCAGCAAGCGCGAAACCTGCTGGGTAATTTTGCCCAGGGAATGGTCAAAATCATAAGTATTAGGTTCTGGCATCACGTTGAAAGCAGTTAAGTTTTACTTTACTTAGGGTAGGCAAAGATAAACAAGAAAGAACAACCCCTCCGGTTAAGTTGTTCTTTAGATGACATTCATATTTTATTCACCAATACTATTACCATGAACTTAACGATTTGCGTCCTTTACGGCTCTGTGCGAAGCGAACGTCAAGGAATTAAGGCAGCCCGATATTTAGTAAACCAGCTCAAAGAACGAGACATTCAGGTTCACTTCATCGACCCTGCTGAACACCCTCTCCCCTTTCTCGACAAAATGTATAAGGAATACGAAACAGGCGAAGCACCCGATACCATGGAAAAGATTGCGGGATTTTTTAAAGCATCCGACGGCTTTCTGATTGTTACGGGCGAATACAACCACAGCATCCCTCCTGCCCTGAAAAACCTGCTCGACCACTTTCAGCAGGAATATTTTTTCAAGCCCTCAGCCATTGCATCCTATTCAGCGGGCCACTTTGGAGGAGTAAGGGCGGCCGTGCACTTAAGAGCCATAGTGGGAGAACTGGGCATGCCGGCCATTTCGTCCATGTTGCCTTTGCCGGGTATCGGGAAATTATTTGACAAAAACCTGAAACCCACCAATGAGTTTACTCACCCATCCACCCAAAAATTCCTGGATGAGTTTATCTGGTACGCCGAAGCCTTCAAAACCCAAAGAAACAAAGGAACTCCTTATTAGCCCTTACAGCTCGCAAGCACTTCAAACCCTAAATCCTCCGGACATTTTTGCCAAAACAAATGATATACAATGCTAAAAAAACACTCCAACCCGGCAGTGGGTTCCGATTTTTTCCTGGCCAACGCGAAAGACTTCAAACAAGCACTGAAAATATCGCCTGACCACCTGAAATTCATCTGGAACAGGAATACAAACCCTGCTGAAATGCTGGTGGATGGCAGCACCTTAACA
This sequence comes from Bacteroidales bacterium, assembly GCA_007131895.1. Lineage (GTDB taxonomy): Bacteria > Bacteroidota > Bacteroidia > Bacteroidales > UBA7960 > SKVR01. The sequence continues at coordinate 1,991 of SLPR01000428.1, forward strand.
CTTTTTCCCAACCAGGTTTTATGCTGCACCTATCTGCAGCATATAACCTGTGAGTTGATGGAAGATGCAGATTTAATTCTGTTAAGCTTCAACAAAGCCTTTTATTGCATCCACACCCATGATGCAGAGATATCGTGCAACGGACTGCTGTTCTTTGGCAGCGACTTTACCCCTGTAATAGAAATTGACCAACATGAGCAACAAAGCCTCAACACCCTGGTAAAAGTGCTGGAAGAAGAATTTGACACCATTGATGGCAACCAGGAAGAAATGCTGCGCATTCTGCTGAAACGCTTTATCATCAAATCTACCCGCATTGCCCGCAAACAGATGCTCAAAGGAGATTTGCCCGAAGAGCGCATCGACATCTTACGACAATTCAATGTGCTGGTGGAAGAACATTTTAAAAGCCTGAAACATGTATCGGATTACGCATCGCTTATGCACCGCTCGCCCAAAACCCTCACCAACGTGTTCGGTCAGCATGCATTCAAAAGTCCTTTACAGGTCATTCACGACAGAGTGATACTGGAAGCACGACGCATGTTGATTTTTACCGATAAGTCGGCCAAGGAGATAGCCTGGGAGCTGGGCTATGAAGACCCTTCCCAGTTCAGCCGCTTTTTCAAAAACAACACAAACCTTAGCATTCAGCAATTCCGTGAAAAACACAAAAAAATTGCTTTCGGGCAGTTTTGACATGTCAGCGGGTTAAACAGCCATTTTATACCCCATCTTTTCGCTGCAACTTTGTATCATCAATTTTATTTTCACATTTTTAAAATCCAATACAATTATGACAAAGTTTGAAGTTCCCACCCGCGAACAAGTAACTCCTGAAAACCAGGCCATTTTTGATAAACTGAACAGCCAGATGGGGTTTGTTCCCAACATTTACGCAACCTATGCATTCTCAAAAGATGCCCTGGGCCGTTATATGAGTTTTGCCGGCGGCAAAACCAGCCTCAACGCCAAAGAGAAAGAGGTCATCAACCTCATTGTAAGCCAGGTAAACGGCTGTACCTATTGCCTGGCAGCACATACAGCCGTTGGCAAAATGACCGGTTTTACCGATGAACAGATTCTGGAGCTGAGAAAAGGCAGTGCATCTTTCGATACAAAATTCGATGCTTTGGTAAAACTGGCCAAAAGCATCATTGAAAACCGGGGCAGTGCAGATGACACTACGCTGAATGCATTCTTCAATGCCGGTTACGACAAAGGCAACCTGGTAGATGTAATATTGGCCGTGGGCGAAAAATCCATTACCAACTTTCTGCATAAAGTAACAGATATCCCCATAGACTTCCCCGAAGCACCGGGCCTTTCCTGATGAGGCACGTCGGTAATCCTGACAAACCCATTTTCCTGGTTTGTCAGGATTACAATTCTCACTCGTCAAATCAATCAATATAATGAATAATAAACAAAATAGTATAACCCCAAATTTTTAGAACCCATGAAAATAGTAAAATCAATTTTCGCGACAATGATACTTGTTCTGTTTGTATCGGCCTTTGGTATGGCACAATCCAGTGCAAAAGTAATTGCGGTGGTAAATCATACAGACTGGTGTGGCACATGCAAGGCCAATGGCGAAAGAGCTATGTCCGTGTTTAGCAATAACAATCCTGATGGAGCCATACAGTTTGTGGTAAACGATTTGACAAACGATGGAACCAAAGAGGTCTCTGCAAAAACATTGAAAAAACACGGGGTTTTCGAAACCATGGAAGCCAGGAGAAAAACAGCAGTGGTTTACTTCTTCGATGCCCAATCCAAAGAATTCCTTAACGAAATCAGTGTAGGCAAAAGCAACGAAGAAATTGCAACAGCCATGAAAACGGCCCGTGAAGGCTCTAAATAAGATAAGGTGAGAGCGAAAATCGCTCAATTTGGGTCAAGCATTTTTTAACCAGGCAAACGGGCGGAACAATGGGTTTCGCCCGTTTTGCAATACAAAACATACAACAAAGTGTCTTTTTCCTGGGGGCAAAAACCTTTAATCTATGGGAAAACCTGTCAGGTTTCAGGCTTCAGGCAGACCAATCAATAAATATCCATTGGTAACAGAATGGAATAAATACAATTCTTTATTCACTCAAAAAATCAGAAACATGAAAATATCAATAATAATTGTATTAGCAGGAGTAGCCCTTTTGGCACTTATTACAGTAAAAGTTTTGGGCATCAACAATCTCAATACGGCAAAAGAATCTGAAATTTCCTTTCACCAGGGCAATTGGGACGATGCATTGAAATTGGCCCAACAAGAAGACAAGCTGATATTTCTTAATATATCAGCCAGCTGGTGTGGCCCTTGCAAATTGCTCAAATCCCAAACCTTTACAGATGCTGAAGCAGGAGTTTTTTACAATGACAACTTTATCAATGTAACGGTAGATGGCGAGATAGGAGAAGGAATAGAACTGGCACAACGGTACGCCATAAAAGGATACCCGACCCTTCTTTTTGTGGATGACGAAGGCAAAGTTGTAACACAAACTGCCGGCTATCACAATGCCCGGAATTTTATTGAACTGGGTAAAAAGGTAACCCAAAAATAATCGCATCATGAAAACTGTCAGAAACAATCTATCCCTAACTAAAAAAGCAAGGAAACCGAACACTGGCTCTGACCGGAGATGGAAATTGCTCTTGGGATGGGCTGTCATGATGGTTTTTCCTGTTTATTTATTTCCACAGGCGTGTTGCTCGGGCGGTGTTCCGTTGGGCGGTAGCCTGGGGCTGGGTTCTGCTGAAAGTCGAAGCATACAGTTTCTACTTACCTATGATTACAACCTTTTGAACGATTTAATGGACGGCACAGAGCTGTTGCAGGATGATACCCGCAGCCGCACCACTCATGCTGCTATGCTGGAAGTCAATTATGGCTTATCTTCAAGATTTTCCCTGGCAGCCCTCGTGCCCTTTATTCAGCAGGAAAGAAACATTAAGGGTTTTGAGCAGGGAAGAGAATTTACCTCCACCCGTGGATTGGGAGATGTTGTATTACTACTCAAATACAGAATGCTTAACCCCGCGACAACCCCAGGCACAGAATGGGTTTTAGGCGCCGGCCCCAAATTACCCACAGCCCATACCCGGCATACCAACAATAATGGCTTGCTATTACCTGCCGACATGCAGCCAGGTTCAGGCTCGCTGGATGGGATCCTGTGGAGTTTCTTCCAACACGATCAGATATTCTACCCGGCATTAAGTTTTATAAGCGTTGCCACCTACCGATACTCGGGAGCAAACAACAGCTACAATCAAAGTCAGAGCTACAGGTTTGGCAACGAGTTTCAGTTTAATCTGGGGATGAACTACCATTTTTTTCTCAACCGACCAATAGATGCATTCTCTTTCCTGCGTTATCGACAGCAGGGTGAAGACCATATAGATGGCAGCGTATTTCCCGGCTCCGGTGGTCAATGGCTATACTGGGTTCCGGGCCTGGCTGTGAATTTTACGCCCGATATTTCAGTGTGCCTTTCGGCAGCTGTCCCGGTATATCACAAACTTAAAGGAGCGCAGTTAACTACCACCTACAGGTTCACCATTGCCCTTTCCTATGCCATTAACCCTAAGCAGCCCATGGTAGTAGTTCCGACAGACAATCCATTATAATTCATTTAAAAAATTGTTTTACCTAAATACAAATTCCCGAAAAACCCCTTCACACTTTTTTAACCCTAAAATCCCAATAAGATGATACGCTATATTTTAAGTCTCCTTGCATTTTCAACCATTGCCATGCAAGGCTGTACAAAAGACACATTAAACGATAATGAGGAAAGCAACAGCAACAACACATGGCTCATTCCGGTGAACCAGGTTTTAGATGGTGGGCCGGGCAAAGATGGCATACCCTCGCTTCAAAACCCCGAATTTATTAATGCCGGTGAAGCCACTTACCTGTCAGATGATGATTTGGTGCTGGGATTTGCCGATGGGGATGACATTCGTGCCTACCCCCACCCTATCCTTGATTGGCACGAAATCATCAACGATTATGTAAATGAGCATTCCATCGCAGTCATTTACTGCCCGCTAACCGGCACAGGAATTGGCTGGGACAGAATCGTGAATGAAGAGAAAACCACTTTCGGAGTTTCGGGCCTGCTTTACAATTCCAACATCATACATTACGACCGCGAAAGCGACAGCAACTGGTCGCAATTATTATTAAAATCTGTCAATGGACAGCTTATCGGTACACCTGCCCATACCTACAACCTGGTGGAAACTACCTGGAAAACATGGAAAAACGCCTACCCCTCCACCAAAGTAGTTTCCTCCAATACCGGGTTTAGCAGGAATTATGGCAGATATCCCTACGGCGATTATAAAACCAATACCAGTCTGATTTTCCCGGTTAATAATTCAGATGATCGTTTACATAAAAAAGAAAGAGTGTTGGG
>SLPR01000518.1 GCA_007131895.1 Bacteroidales bacterium
AATTTTAGGCATTGACCCGGGTACCAACAATATGGGGCTGGGTGTAATTGGGGTCAAAGGTAGTAAAATTGAAATTATTACCATGGATATCCTCAAACTCGACAAGCTTAAGGATCATTCGCTTAAGCTGAAAAAGATTTTTGAAACCACCCTGCGCACCATTGATCACTTTCATCCGGATGAGTTGGCCATAGAGAGTCCCTTTTACGGTAAAAATATACAATCGATGCTTAAGCTGGGGCGTGCCCAGGGGGTAGCCATTGCTGCAGCGCTTTACAGGGATATCCCCGTGTTTGAGTATTCACCCCGGAAAATCAAGCAATCTATCACGGGAAAGGGAGGAGCCTCCAAGGAACAGGTGGCGGGTTTGTTGGCCGGTATGCTGTCGATGAAAGCGGTCCCTGAATATCTTGACATTACTGACGCCCTGGCAGTGGCAGTGTGTCATCATTTCCAAAGGAAAGGGCCTGTGGGTGAAGAGTCTTCATTCAGCGGCTGGAAAGCATTTGTGAGCCAGAACCCACACAGGATAAAGAAATAGCCTCTAGACTTTGGATGCAATCCGTTCAGCTATCATTTTAAACTCTCCTTCGCTAAGTTTAAGTTTGGGCTTGCTGAAGTCAATATCGTAAATGCTGTTGATTGGCACTAAGTGAATATGTGCATGTGCCACTTCAAGTCCTATAACAGCTATCCCAACCTTCTCACACTGAATACACTTTTTGATGGATCGGGCTACCTTTTTGGCAAAAAGAAAGAATTCCAGGTATTCATCGTCTTCTATATCAAAAATGTAGTCGATTTCCTTTTTAGGGATAACCAGAGTATGGCCTTTGGCCAGTGGGTTGATATCAAGAAAAGCCAGAAAGTTATCATCTTCAGCAACTTTATAGGCAGGGATGTCTCCTGCAACTATTTTAGAAAATATGGTTGACATAGCAGTAAATGATTTGGTGAATAAATAGCAGAAAACTTTCCATAAAAATAATCAAAAAGCCGGCTGTTCAATACAACCGGCTTAAAAAAATATGTATAAGAAAAGCCTGATTATCTTCCCACTTCAAGGATTTCGAAGGTGAGTAAGCCTGCAGGAACTTGAATATCAACCTTTTCTCCGGTTTTCTTGCCCAGCAATCCTCTGGCAATGGGACTACTGACCGAAATTTTCCCTGATTTGATGTCTGCTTCATTTTCGGGCACAAGTGTATAGGTCATAGATGCATTGTTCTTGAGGTTTTTAAGTTTCACCTTAGAAAGGATGGAAATCTTTGATTCATCCAATTGCGACTCATCAATAACACGTGCACTGCTCAATGTGTTTTCCAGTTTGGAAATCTTAAGTTCCAGCATCCCCTGAGCATTTTTAGCAGCATCATATTCGGCGTTTTCTGAAAGGTCGCCTTTTTCCCTTGCTTCTGCAATTTGTTGCGAGATTGCAGGTCTTTCCACTGACTTGAGATGTTCAAGTTCTTCTTTTAATTTGTCGAGACCTCCTTTGGTAAAATACTTAACCTCGTTCATGACTGTAATGATTATTGTTTGACATTGTCCCTGCATATGCATCTGTTTCCGTTAAGAAACTAATGCCAGAATGCAAGGGAACAAAAATTTGTTTGAATTAAATGTTAAAGATTGTAATTTTTGAATTGGACCCTGTGGAGTAATTTGGTGCTTGCAATATTGGTTTCATGCAATTATAATAGCGCAGAAATGTCATTGCCGGGTCTTGTTTTTTTAAAGCTCGAAGCAATATTATCGGGCCCTGGATGATTTTTGGGCGCAGGCCTGTGACATGACAATACCAACGAGCGAAAAATTGCTTCGCGCGCGCTGAGTAACTGTATTTTGCAATGCCTGCAATCATAATGAATGGTTAATTTCTTTGAAAAAAACATAAAAAAACAGCTGGCAGCCTGTATATGCTTTTAAACAAACTGACAACTAATAAAAATCGACTTTCCCGAAATGGAAGTCGATAAAAGAAAACACTTTTGTAAAAAACGCAAACCGTACTATGCGTTTGCAATAGCAAATATAAGTCTTTTTTTTATGATGATCAAAAAAAAATCAGAAAAAAGTTCGTACGTGCTTTTTAATGGCTGTTTTTTGGTGATTAAACTCAGGAATATTTTCTATTGATTATTTCGGAATAAATAATTGCTTTTCGGGCATCAAACTCCAGGTCAGCAACAGGCAGAACTTCCTCATCCAAATCCACCACATTGATTTTCGCGTCTTCTTCAAGAATCTTTTGTTCAGTTCGATCGTATAATTTAATGAGGTCTTCCAGGGTTTCAACCTTGCCTTCGGCAGCAAACTCAAAATCATCATCAATGGCTTGTGTTCCTTCAAATCTTTCAACTTCTTCATCCTTTTTCTGACTCATAAAGGTATTATCACTGTTCTTGCCATCATTGTACCTGCGTTCTTCGGAATAGGCAGGCTGGGGAGCCGGTTGGGGTTTGGGTTCAGATTGGGATTGTTCGCTGGTTTTGGGCGATCCGGAACCAAAAAAATCCTCCAGAAGATCTTCGAATTCACTCTCTTTTTCCTGGGTGGGTGTTTCGGTTTCAATGGGTCGGGGCTCAGGACGACCAGGTTGAGGCTGATTTTGTTCTGCCTGTTTCTTTTTCCTTCTTCCTCCCAGAATACTGATTACAAGCCAAACAACTGCAAGTATGATGTATAAAAAATCTTCCATAGTGTAAGGTCTTCTGTTTAATATTGCATTCTTATTTTCTTCTGATGGCATCGAACCATCTTACATAGAACGGTGCTTTTTGCTGTTTGTTTAATCTTTCACTTCTTTTGCGTGTTTCTTTCATCCTTTTGCGGGTTTCCCTGCTTTGTGTTCTCAGATGGTTATCTCTTGCCCGCTGCATGGCTCTGTCACCCTCTTTTCGACGCTGCTCCACCTGCCTTTCTGACTGTCGCTGGGCTTTTGCTGCCTTGTGTCCGGGGCCGCAGGAACTTAATGGCATCAGCAAAATTAATGCAATTATTGCATAATACCTGAAAGATTTCATTTTTGGCATTGGTCTTGTGTGTTAATGGCTGTGTGTAAGCACAGAACAAAGTTAAAAAAATCACTGTATCTTTGCATATAAACAACGAAATGCTTATGGGTTTATTTTTTAACCATATAAAAAGGATTGCCATCCTTTCTCTTTTTATACTCTTTATACAGGGTTGTTCAAAAGAAGATCGGCATCCCGTACCCCTTGTCCTTGTTGAATTTCGTATTAATACAGAATTTCAGTATATTGAACTTAACAGTATTGGAGGATGGGTGAATGTGTATGGAGGCTTTGGAGGAATTGTTATTTACAGGATGTCTGTGGATGAATTTACTGCCTTTGACAGAGCTTGCCCTGTGCATCCTTATGATCAGGAGGCACGACTGGTGGTAGAAAATCCGCCTATTGCCCGCTGCAATGTGTGCGAATCTACCTACCTTCTGCTCGACGGTTCGCCAGTGTCAGGCCCTGCCCGGCACCCACTGCGCCAATACAGAACAGTGTACACTGAACCTTACCTTTTTGTGACCAATTACTAAGGCATTCCTGAAAGACCATACTTGCTCAGATAAAAAAACGCTATCGGAAAATTATTCCCGATAGCGTTTTTCTTAGAATCTTTTCTTTTATCTGCGAACCAGCAAGGAAAGAGATTTCCTTGCGTTGATTCATAGCGAGGTTTTAGTATCTGTAATGATCAGGTTTGTAAGGGCCACTATCTTTGACCCCTATGTATTCTGCCTGCTCAGGAGAAAGCTTTGTAAGTTTAACGCCAATCTTTTCAAGGTGCAAACGTGCTACTTCTTCATCCAGGTGCTTGGGTAACCGGTAAACATCCACTTCGTAGTTGTTTTTCCATAGTTCTATTTGTGCAACCACCTGGTTGGTGAATGAGTTGCTCATTACAAATGAAGGGTGACCGGTAGCACAACCTAAGTTTACCAAACGTCCTTCAGCAAGCATAAAGATTTCATTCCCTTCAGGAAATACATATTTGTCTACCTGGGGTTTGATGTTTATTTTCTGAACACCAGGAGTGCTGTCAAGCTGGTCTACCTGTATTTCATTATCGAAATGGCCAATATTGCACACGATGGCCTGGTCTTTCATTTTTCTCATGTGCTCAACGGTGATTACATCTTTGTTGCCTGTAGCTGTAACAAAGATATTCCCTTCATCCAGGGCGTCTTCTACAGTTTTCACCTCAAATCCTTCCATGGCAGCTTGCAGTGCACAGATAGGGTCAATTTCGGTAACGATAATCCGGGCTCCATAACCGCGCATACTATTGGCGCAACCTTTACCCACATCGCCGTACCCGCAAACTACTACCACTTTGCCGGCAATCATTACATCGGTAGCTCTTTTGATGCCATCTGCAAGCGATTCGCGACAACCGTAAAGATTGTCAAATTTTGACTTGGTAACAGAATCATTTACATTAATGGCAGGAATCAACAATTCTCCTTTTTCCATCATCTGGTAGAGACGGTGCACGCCGGTAGTGGTTTCTTCAGAAACCCCTTTCCAGTCTTTTACCATGCGGTGCCATTTCTGGTTGTCTTTCTTCAGGGTCATTTTAAGAAGTTTCAGGATTTCAGCCTCTTCGCGACTGCCGGGAGTTTTGTCCAGTACAGAAGCATCTTTTTCGGCTTTGTATCCCAGGTGGATGAGCAATGTAGCATCACCTCCATCGTCTACGATAAGTTGCGGGCCTTCTCCATTGGGGAAGGTGAGCGCCTGATCGGTACACCACCAGTATTCTTCAAGGGTTTCACCTTTCCATGCAAATACAGGAATGCCTCTTTTGGCGATGGCTGCCGCTGCATGATCCTGGGTGGAAAAGATATTGCAGCTTGCCCAGCGCACATTGGCTCCAAGCTCTACAAGTGTTTCAATGAGAACGGCGGTCTGCACGGTCATGTGCAATGAACCCATGATTCTTACATCTTTCAATGGCTTCTCATTTCCATATTTTTCGCGCAATGCCATTAAACCGGGCATCTCTTTTTCTGCTATCTCAATTTCTTTGCGACCAAACTCTGCTAATGATAAGTCTGCCACTTTAAATGCAATTTGTGTATCAGTGATAACTTTTTCCATTCTGATTATTCATTTAATTTTTATAATTTTGCAAATGTAACACTTAAAATATTAAGTGAAAAATGCCTGACAAGCTATTATTATACAAATTCAATTACGCATAGGTTCAAAAGCGTTGAAAAAATTCTGTCCCGGCCTTCTGAGAAGCACCGGGGGGATTTGCTTCGCCAGTTAGTTGTCCTCTAAAAGTAAGAGAATGAGTCTTTTTCTGAAAAAAAACATCGAAGATGCCTCCATAGGCGTCTGGGAGATCAAAGAGAGCGTTGAGGAGTTGTATGAGCAACTTCAGTTATCTCCGGAAGAAGAGAGGGTGTTTTCCTCTCTCAAAACTCCAACCCGCAAACAGCACTGGCTGGGCTATCGGATGATATTGCCCTACCTGGTGCGGGAGCATGAATTGAGTGCCATCTCCTACGATACTTATGGCAAACCTTATCTCAACAATGGAGTAAGGCACATTTCTGTTTCCCATTCGGGGAAGTATTCAGCCCTCATTGCCAGCCCTGTGCATTCGGTGGGTGTTGACATAGAGAGGATTGATACAAAAATCGAAAGGATAAGCCACAAATTTCTCACTGAGCAAGAGATGTCGGAAGTGGGGCGTGATCTTTCCATTGAAGCGCTATATGTGATGTGGGCTGCAAAGGAAACCCTTTATAAACTGCACGGGCGAAGAGATATTCTGTTTAAAGACCATATTTACATCGCTCCTTTTGTTCCCCAAAAAGAAGGTCTTGTATATGGTACCATTAAAACAGATGGAGGGGAAAAGGTATATTCTGTTCAATATCAAACCTTTGAAGACTATATTCTATCGTATTCTATTGATCGCAGCCGTTTCTCTTATCTTTGATGTACTATCTTAAACGATAAAACCATTCACAGCGTTCATGCAAACAGCTATTTATTCCGCACTTAAGGCTGCTACCCAAAGCAACAGAAAGCAACTGGCAGTGCTGATAGATCCGGATAAAACGGATGCAGCAGCCTTAAACCCCATTGCAGAGCTGATCAACCTCAATAAAGTAGATTATGTTTTTGTGGGTGGAAGCCTGATTACAGGCAGCTTTTTTGGTGATTGCATTGAATGGCTCAAGGAGCATACCCAAACTCCGGTGATACTGTTCCCGGGAAATTCTCTCCAGGTTCATCCTTCTGCTGACGGATTGCTGCTGTTAAGCCTTATCTCAGGAAGAAACCCCGAGCTGCTTATTGGCAGCCACGTGGTTGCTGCCCCTATGCTCAAATCCTCAGGACTGGAAATTATCTCTAC
>SLPR01000272.1 GCA_007131895.1 Bacteroidales bacterium
ACGTACATTGCCGGTGAAGGGATGTTTAACGGCAGTCCGAAGAAAATCATCTTTACCTCTGTCAACCGGCGCGAAGTGGCCATGTTGCAGGATTTTATCCACCAGGTGGATCCCAAGGCATTTATGACGGTGATAGAGGCCAATGAGATATTAGGTGAAGGTTTTAAATCACTGAAGGACAAACTGGAGGATTAATCTCCGGCTTGTCCTTCAGAATTTTTTTGGCAGATGCGGTTGATTGCTGAATAGCAAACCTTGAGTCCACTCTAAAAAGTCAATTGTCCACGAATTTCACCAATTACACGAAATCATGATTCTTATAATCCGTTAATTGAAAAATTTAAGATTATCGCACATTACCGAAAACAAGTTTTCGGAGTAGACTCAACCTTTCATCATTTAATGATTTCCCGGATTTTGCCCAGCTCTTCGTCGCTGAAATGCAGGTTGTCAAGGGTTTTCAGGTTGTCGTCCAGCTGTTTTACGCTGCTTGCACCTACCAGGACGGAGGTGACACGTTTGTCTTTCAGCAGCCATGCGATGGCCATTTGTGCCAGGCTTTGTCCGCGTTGTTGTGCAATATTGTTGAGCTGGCGTACCACCTGTAGTTTTTCTTCCGTTATGCTTTCGGCCCTGAGGAATCCTGTAGGTTTGCCTGCGCGGGAGTCTTCAGGTATTCCATGCAGGTATTTATCGGTGAGCAATCCCTGCTCCAGGGGAGAGAATGCAATGCTTCCCATACCGGTTTCTTCCAGTACGTCCAGCAGTCCGTCTTCCACCCATCGGTCGAGCATGGAATATCGTGGCTGGTGAATCAGGCAGGGTGTTCCCAGGCTGCGCAGTATCTCAGCAGCCATGCGGGTTTGCTCGGGGGAGTAACTGGATATACCCACGTACAAGGCTTTGCCTTGTTTTACAACCTGGTCGAGTGCCATCATGGTTTCTTCCATGGGGGTGTCCGGATCGGGACGGTGAGAGTAATAGATGTCCACGTAATCGAGTTTCATCCTTTTCAGGCTTTGGTCGAGGCTGCTGATCAGGTATTTCCTTGAGCCAAAATCACCATAAGGCCCGGGCCACATGCCGTATCCCGCTTTGGTGGAGATAATCAATTCATCACGGTAGGCTTTCAGGTCGGTGGAGAGCATTCTTCCGAAATTCTCTTCCGCACTGCCTGCCGGTGGACCGTAATTATTGGCCAGGTCGAAGTGGGTAATGCCCGCATCGAAAGCCCGGTGAATGATTTTCTGTCCATTTTCGTAAACGTCTACATCACCGAAATTATGCCACAGCCCCAGTGATATGGCCGGTAATTTCAGTCCGCTGCGCCCGCAGCGATTGTAGGTCATGCTTTCGTATCGTTGTGCATTGGATTGATAACTCATAGTATCCTTTTTTTAGTTAACATACAAAAGTAAGATTAATTGGGCATTTGATGAAATCCAGATGTGCACCGTGCGCTCAAAAAAATAACCTGAGTTTCTCTATGCGGTCAGCTTAGTTCCGATTGTTGTGCCGCTTTGAAACTGTGGCTGAAAAAACAGAAAGCCTGCCGAAGGGAGTTCAGCAGGCTTTCCGGCGCATCGGGAGGCTCAGCGACCGTCGGTTGGGCAAGGTTTTAAAGGACTACAAAGTTGATTTTAAATCTCTGGGGTCTGTCGGGATCAATGACGTCACGCAAACTGGGCTCCAGTCGTTTGATTTGTTTTTTTACACTCTTCGACAGAATGCTATTGTTTGCGGAAATCTGAAAAAAATCAATCGTGTTATTTTCGCTGACCCTTAACTCAAAAGTAACGTAACCATTGATTCTGGAATCTCTTGCTACTAATGGCATGGTGATACTTTTTTCCAGCAATCGGGCAGCTTCGGTGGGTTTTTGTACATCAGTTACATCTTTTGTGCTCGCCTGAACGCCTGCTGCAAAAAGGATCATTGCCATAATGGCTGTAATTAAACTTGTTTTCATGATTCAAATTATTTAGTTTTCAAATAAGGTTGCAATCATGGCTGTTCAATCAGTGTGCCCTTTTTTGTATAAGCCTGCAAGGCAGGGTGTTATGATTTTTATGGGATTAGGAGTGCGGATGGCTGGATGTTCGTACCGGGACAAAAAGGTCCAAAACCGAACACAAAAAACCCATAAAACCGAAAAGGTTTACTACAAAGTGCTACTAATTTACGAAAGAATCATCGGTTGCAGGTGATCCGGAAATCGCAGTTGATGCAGTTTTTTTCATCTTCGGTGCGTCTGAAAATGGTTGCAGGGTCAAATATTTCCTGCATAAGTTCCTGCAGCTTGCTTTCAAACTGCTGTAAGATTGCAGGGTCGATGGTGCCGTATCCTTCGGGGTAGGAAAGGGTAAGAAGCCCTGCGCCCAGGTTTCTGAAAGATACAATGCCGGGCATCAGCTCAGCAGGCATTCCGTATTTGCGACTGTAAAGCATGGCATACATGAGCAGCTGAAAACTTTTTCCCAGTTGGGGGTCTTTGGTAATATCGTTCCAGTCCTTGATTTTCAGTTCTTCCTTTTCTACCCGGCCGGTTTTGTAGTCTATAACCCTGATGGTGTTGCCCATCTGGTCAACCCGGTCGGTGGTGCCTTTAAATCTTATGGTATTAACTGTGTCACTGACGGTCATGGGCACATCGGCCACATCTTCCTTTTCTGCTCTGAGGTACTTCAGGGTTTTTCCTCTGGCCTGCAAATCTTCAAGAAACTTCTTTTCTGCCATCAGGAAGTTCTTCACAAACCTGGCAGCCACCCTGGCCAGCAAAAGGTTTTTACCCGAAGAAATATCTCCCCCTTTGTAAAATTCTTCAAACTTTGTTGCAGTAATCCCTTCAATGGCAGGAATCATTTTGTCTATGTGGTGAGGCTGCAGCTCCTTCCCGATGAGTTGTTCATCCTGGTAGAGCTGCTGAATTACTTCGTGTACCACAGTGCCCAGTGTATTGGCCTGTATGGTTTCTTCAGGGGCAATGGTCTCTTTGATGGCTGCAATATGCCTGAAGTAAAAGAAAAGGGAGCAGCGGATGTAATGGTTCAGTGTAGTAGGAGAGAAGCCCTTATGGTTGATGAGCTGCAGTGTCTCCATAATTTCTTTGTTTTTACCGATTACGATGTCCTGTTCGGGCTCTTCAGTTGCAGAAGGCAATGGGATGATGCGTTCATGGATAACAATGTTGGGGTTCCATTGGGGCATTTCCAATTGCAGCTGGGTGATAAACCTGCTTTTTTCGCTGCTTCCCATGTCCTGGCTTTGTGTATTGTAAATGATATGGACGTTTTCTGCCCTTTGCAACAGGCGATAGAAGTGGTAAGCAAAAATGGCATCCTTCTCTTTGTACACAGGGATGTTGTAGTAAGCTTTAATATCAAATGGGAGGAGGGAATTGCTGCTTTTGGCTGCCGGTAAAATATCTTCGTTGGCCGAAAGGATGATCAGGTTTTTAAAATCCAGGTTGCGCGTTTCGAGCATTCCCATGATTTGCAGTCCGGCAAGGGGTTCGCCCGACAAAACCAGCTTGCTTTCCCTGGCCATGGCCTGGAAGAGCATAAAAAGGGTGCGCAAATCATTGACCTCCTCTTGCTGTGCGGCAAAGGTTTCCAGCTTGCGCAACACCACACTGATGGGGAAGAGGGCTTCAAAATCGGTAAACCAGGGAGCATTCTCCACGGCTATATTCTCCTCTGCTGATTTTCTGCGGAAAGCTTCGTCAAGACAAGTCTTCAGATGCAACAATGCCGGAATCATCTTGTAGGGGGCTTTGGCAAATCCTTCCAGGTAGGTAGAGAATAGTGTTTTGAATTTCCCCTCCTCACCCCAGAAAGAATCCAGTCTTTCAACCGAGAGGAATGTTTTTTTTGAAGCGTAAATCTTCCTGATAAAAGCCTCTGTGGAAAGGGTTTCCTCTTCTCCGGGCAAAAGAACCGAAATGGCCGGATGTCTGAAAAATCTTACCACATCCTTGAAATAAAAGGCAGACTTTAAGCCCGTGGCAGCAGATTTCATGCGCAGGGTGGTGACATGCATCTGAAAAAGGGACTCAAACAAGGCATAGATACTGGTTTTCCTGATGGGGAAGCCCATGGTGATGTTCACTTTGCCCATGTCATCCGGGATGGAATTGAGCATGGGCAAAAGCATATCTTCATTGGCCAGCACAACAGCGGTCTGGTGCGAAGGGATGCTGTCTTTGGGAAAGGTTTTAAGAATGTTGGCAGCCAGCTTGGCCTGGTTTACATTTTTGGCTACACCGTAAATCTGGATGTTCTTTTTTGACGAGGTGAAATGGTCGCCCATGAAAGATAGTTGGGTCAGATTCCATTGTTTGCGGTATTTGCGCAAAAACATGCCTGCCTCATGGTTGGGGTTGTTGAAATAGTACTTATCTGCATCCCACAATATATCAGCTTTTCCTTTTTTCGTAAGACTGCGGATGATGGTCTCTTCGGCCTGGTTGAGCGCGCTGAAACCGATAAAGTAGATGTAATCCCAGGGCATGGCAGGAGTTTCCGCTGTGGAAAGGGTATTGGCAGCCATGCGGTAGGCAAGCCCCTGGTAGGCAATTTTTCTTGTGCTAAGTTCCTCAGCCATTGCCGCATGCCATTTTCTGAACTTTTCAAAAAATGCAAGGTATTTCTTTTGAAAATCCGACATCCCTTTTCCGTCAGGATTCCAGGCTTCAATTCTTTTGGCATCGGTAACCGATTCGAAAATCTTAATTGGCTCCGGCATATGGGCATCTATATCGTTGAAGTCTTTGATGAGCATAGGAGCCCATTTCAGAAATTCCTCCAGCGGTTCGGCCTGTTGCTTTTCTTCCCGGCAATACACCTTGTAAAAATCCAGCAGCAAAGCCACGGGTTCCTGTATGGTGATACCGGTAATGCGGCCAATGAAATCTTCCATGCTCAGCACATCAGGTGCCCAGATGGGTTGGGTAATCTTTACAGAAAATGATTTTTTCAGAAACAGACCGGCACGACGGTTGGGGGTTACCAGACAGATTTTGTCCATGTCGTGGTCCGTTTGCTCCAGTACCTTCTGGGCTACCTGGTCTAGGAAAGTTTGCATATCAGTATAAGTCAAAGTTTTTGGGGTTAGCCCTTACCAGCATCTCAGCCCTTTCCAGCTTTTCCAGGCTCCCCACATCGGCCCAGAAAGCGGGGTCATGCTCAAAAGCCATGATGTTGTGTTCCCTGGCAAGGTCAAGGTAAACCTTGTTGATAGAGAAAACACCGGTTCTTTTCATCAGGTCAAAAATACGCGGGCTGATGATGTGAATACCGCTGAATGCCATTCTTTGTGCAGGCTTTTCGGCCTGGTAGCATTGTATAAGTGCTTTGGTATGAATGTTTTCCCATCCACACAGCCGGTTATCATGAAAAAGGAAATAGCGGCTGGTTTCTCTTTTGCTTACCGCCAGTGTGGCCAGTGCGTTATTACCGATGTGTTCCTGGTACATCTGACCCAGGTTGATGTCGGATACAACATCCACGTTGTGCACAACAAAGGGTTCTTCGCCATGAAGAAACTCAGCAGCCTGGAGCAATCCTCCACCGGTATCAAGCAGACACTCACTTTCATCAGAAATGACCAGTTCTGCCCCATGGGTTTCCAGTGCTGCAATGGCTTCGCGCATCAGCGTCGGGAAATGATGGATATTGATGACAATATACCGGATACCGGCGTGGGTGAGTTTATCAACTGCTCTTTGCAGCAGACTTTTGCCCGCCAGATCGATCAGGGCTTTGGGCTTTTCACTGGTGAGCGGCCGCAGACGTGTGCCCAGTCCGGCAGCAAAAATCATGGCTTTGTGCATAGGGGTTTAATTTTCTTTGGGTTTGCAAAGGTGTTTTTCTTTCAATGCCGAAAGACCACACTTTTTACAGCTAAATTTCGCCTTTTTCGACTTTTCCTCTTTGCCGGTTTTACATACTTTCTTCGACATTGTTGCACAATTGAAATAAATACAGGGCCTTGCGGGCGTTTACAAAATTATAAGCCTGACACAGGAATACCGGGCATCAGGGCCATGAAAGTTGTTCATTGTGTTGTAAATCGATGGTAACATCGTATTTGCTGCCAAGCCTTTCGGCCAGTCTCTCTGCACTGTAAACAGAACGGTGCTGACCACCTGTGCAGCCATAGCATACCATCAAATGGGTAAAACCTCTCGTCAGATAGGTGTTAACGGAGGTTTCCACTATCGCGGAGGTTGTTTCCACGAATTCTTTTACGGCTTCTTCTTTTTCCAGGTATTCAATTACCGATGGGTCCTTGCCAGTGAGTTTCTTGTATGCCTGCTCCCTGCCGGGGTTGGGAAGGCTGCGGCAGTCGAAAACGAAGCCACCTCCGTTGCCCGATTCATCCACCG